>NZ_JANGBZ010000011.1:0-90596 GCF_024462915.1 Clostridium sp. DFI.5.61 | reverse complement strand
GAAAAAGACACGGCTGGCTGCCGTGCCTTCAACCGTAAATACATTGTAATAGGAGGTGAACTCGTGGCCGCCGGGGACCCCATGGAAAGCGAGGCCCGTCCAGCTCCCATCCGGCCGGCAGACCCGGACACAGGGCAGGTGTTCCATCTCTTCGGCCGCCCCTGTCTCCACTGAGAGCTTGCTGCTCTGCGTCGCCAGTTCTTCCATATACTGCTTCAGTTCAGCCGAAAGAGGCGTTTCGTCCAGATACAGCCGCAGGATCAGAGGCGAGGACATCCGGGCGAACACCGTATGGAGCTGGGCCAGCATATCCCCCGTAAAAAGCGTGCTGCTTGTTTCGGTGGAAGCCGCCGTTTCTGCTGTCCGGCTCACCGGAGCATTGGGATGGATGCCAGTCTTTTCCTGCATGGCGGCGCACAGGCGTTCCAGCTCCGTGGCGGCAAGGGCGCCGTCTCCCACGGCGGTGACGACCTGACGCAGAGGCTTGACGCATACATCACCCGCGGCGTACAGGCCGTCCGCAGTTGTTTTTTGGCTCCGGTCTGTGAGGATATAGCCCTGGTCATTCAATTCAGCCAGGCCGCGCACCAGCTCCGTAGCCGGCTCATAACCGGCAAAGACGAACACGCCGAAGGTTTCTCCGTCTGCCGCGTGGTGCTTGGTCACTTGACCGGTTTTGGTATTCCGGTACCGGAGATAGCGGAGAGAAGTGTCACCGGAGACCTCCTCCACCTCTGTGTTGGTGAGGACGGTGATCTTCTCGTGGCTTCTGGCTGCGTCCGCTGTTGCCTGGGCGCAGGTGAAGTCGTCTCCCCGGATGAGGATGGTCACCTGGCGGGCGTACTTGGTCAGGAACACGCTCTCCTCAGCCGCAGCGAAGCCGCCGCCCACCACAAAGACATCCTTCCCGGTGAAGAACTCGCCGTCGCAGGTGGCGCAGTAAGCCACGCCCCGACCGCGGAATTGCTCCTCACCCTGGAAGCCCACCATGCGGGGATGGGCGCCGGTTGCCAGGAGAATGCCGAAGCACTTCAAATCGCCCCGGCCGGTGCGGACGGTCTTTACATCGCCGGAGAGCTCCAGACCAGTGACCTCGGCCAGCAGAAATTCAGCGCCGAAGCCCTCCGCCTGCTTCCGCATGGTCTCGGTAAGTTCCGTCCCGCTGGTCCTGCCCACGCCGGGATAGTTCACCACTTCCGAGGTAATGGTGATCTGCCCGCCGAAGTGATCCTTCTCCACGACCAACACCCGGTAGCGGGCCCGAGCAAGATAGAGGGCGGCGGTAAGTCCTGCTGGACCGCCGCCGATGACCACGACATCGTAGAAATTTGCCGTCTGCTCCATGGCTTAAAGCTGGCCCACCAGGTCCAAACTGGGCTTCAGGGTCTCGGCGCCGGGCTGCCACTTCGCCGGGCACACCTCGTCTCCGTGCTCCGCCACGAACTGGCAGGCCTGCACCTTCCGCAGCAGCTCGTCGGCGTTCCGGCCCACATTGCCGGCGTTGACCTCGTAGGCCACAATTTTTCCCTCGGGGTTGACGATGAAGCTGCCCCGCTCTGCCACGCCGTCGGCTTCGATGTAGACCTCAAAATCCTTTGCCAGACAATGCGTGGGATCGGCCAGCATGGGATACTGGATCTTCTGGATACGCTCGGAGGCGTCATGCCACGCCTTATGGACAAAGTGGGTATCGCAGGAAACTGCGTAGATCTCACAGCCGGCCGCCTGGAACTCGGCGTACTTATTTGCCAGGTCCTCCAGCTCCGTGGGGCACACAAAGGTGAAGTCGGCGGGATAGAAGAAAAACACGCTCCACTTTCCCAGTACATCCGCCTTGGTAACGGCGTGAAAGGCGTTATTCTGGTAGCACTGGACAGAGAAATCGGCAATTTCTTTTTGAATCAGGGACATAGGGATACCTCCATTCATAATTTCACTGGTTAGCAATAACTAACTACTTGAAATTATACAACTTTCAGAGAGATGCGTCAAGCGGCGCTTGAGATTTTCTGAAACAGGCCGCAGCCCTTGTCCATTTACATTTGTGTTGACAAGTTCAAGGTCGAAGAGTAAAATAGCATCGTTATATAACGATGTTATAGAGGGGTGAGGCAAAACATGGAGGAAAATTCCGCCACCACCCTGGAAAAGATCCAAGAGGCCGCTTTGGCAGAGTTCCTGAAGAAGGGCTTTTTGGGCGCCTCCCTGCGGCAGATCGTGAAAAATGCCGGTGTCACTACCGGGGCCTTTTACGGCTACTTCTCCAGCAAGGAGGCCCTGTTCACCGCCATCGTAGAGCCTCACGCTTCTATGCTCATGAGTCGTTTTATGGAGGCCCAGACCACCTTTGCCGATCTGCCTGAAGAGGAACAGCCTAAGCACATGGGTGTAGAGTCCAGAGACCATGTTGCTTGGATGGTGGGCTATATCTGCCAGCACCGGGAGCCAGTGAAGCTGCTCCTGTGCTGCGCGGAGGGGACCAGCTATGAGCACTTCGTCCACAACATGGTGGAAGTAGAGGTGGAGTATACCCTCCGGTACATGGGGGTACTACGCCGCATGGGACGGGACATCCCACAGATGAGCCGATCCCTGTGCCATATCATCGCCAGCGGGATGTTCAACGCCATCTTCGAGGTGGTCATCCACGATATGCCCTATGAACAGGCCCTGCGGGATGTGGAGCAGCTGCAGGCGTTTTATACGGCTGGTTGGTCAAAACTGATGGGGGAATGATCCCCTATCTTTTTGGAAATAGGTTAGTTTATGCTAACTTCGAGAAGGAGGTTTTTTCATGAAGCAGAAGAAAAAGAGTGATGTGGCCGTCCTGTTGGACTACGCAGGCAACCACAAGGGCCTGACCTTTCTGGGCCTGGCCCTGTCGGCGGTGTCCATGCTGCTGAGCATGGCACCCTACATCTGCATCTGGCTGGCAGCCCGGGACCTGATCGCGGTGGCGCCGGACTGGACGAAGGCGCAGAGCGTCGCCCAATACGGCTGGCTGGCGTTCGCCTTTGCGGTGGCCGGCATCATCCTGTATTTTGCGGGATTGATGTGTACCCATCTGGCTGCCTTCCGCACGGCCGCCAACATCCGCAAGCAGGGTGTGGCCCATGTGATGAAGGCCCCGCTGGGCTTCTTCGATTCCAACGCCTCCGGCCTCATCCGCGGGCGGCTGGACGCGGCGGCGGCCGACACGGAGACCCTGCTGGCCCACAACCTGGCGGACATCGTGGGCACCATCACGTTGTTCATCGCCATGCTGGTGATGATGTTCATCTTTGACTGGAGGATGGGCGCGGCCTGCCTGCTGGCTGCGGTGATCTCCATTGTGGCCATGTTCTCCATGATGGGCGGCAACAACGCCAAGCTGATGGCGGAATACCAGGCGGCCCAGGACCGTATGACCAAGGCAGGCACCGAGTATGTCCGTGGCGTCCCGGTGGTCAAGATCTTCCAGCAGACCGTCTATTCCTTCAAGGCGTTCCAGCAGGCCATCGAGGATTATAGTGACAAATCCGAATATTTTCAGGCCAAGGTCTGCCGGGTCCCCCAGTCCATCAACCTGACCTTCACCGAGGGCGCCTTTGTGTTCCTGGTTCCGGCGGCCCTGTTCCTGGCGCCTAGTGCCCTGGCCGGCAGCGACTTCGCAGGATTTGTCACAAACTTTGCCTTTTACGCAGTGTTCTCCGCCATCATCTCCACAGCCCTTGCCAAGATCATGTTCGCCGCATCGGGCATGATGCTGGCCGGCACCGCCCTGGGCCGCATCGACCAAGTCATGGGCGCTCCTGAACTGAAAAATCCGGACCATCCGCAAAAACCTCAGAACAGCCGTGTGGAATTTGAGAATGTGAGCTTTACTTACGACGGCGCGGAGACACCCGCCCTCTCCCATGTCTCCTTCACAGCGGAGCCGGGGCAGACCGTGGCTCTGGTGGGGCCCTCCGGCGGCGGCAAGACCACCGCCGCCAGCCTGATCCCCCGCTTCTGGGACGCCACCTCCGGTGCGGTGAAAGTGGGCGGCGTGGATGTACGGCAGATCGATTCCCATGTGCTCATGGATCAGATCGCCTTTGTGTTCCAGAACAGCCGCCTGTTCAAAGCATCCATCTTTGAAAATGTCCGGGCTGCCCGCCCCAACGCCACCCGGGAGCAGGTGCTCTCGGCGCTGATGGCCGCCCAGTGCGGGGACATTCTGGAGAAGCTGCCCCAGGGCATGGACACCCTGATCGGCTCCGAGGGGACCTATCTCTCCGGCGGCGAGCAACAGCGCATCGCCCTGGCCCGGGCCATCTTAAAGGATGCGCCCATCGTGGTCCTGGATGAGGCCACCGCTTTCGCGGACCCCGAGAACGAGGCGCTGATCCAAAAGGCGTTCTCCGAGCTGACCCGGGGCCGCACCGTTATCATGATCGCCCACCGCCTGTCCACGGTCGTGGGGGCGGACAAGATCCTGGTGCTGGAGGAGGGCCGTATCGTGGAACAGGGCTCCCATCAGGAGCTGACCGCCGCCGGCGGCCTCTATGCCCGGATGTGGGCGGATTACAACCAGGCGGTCCAGTGGAAGATCACCAGCGAACAGTGAGAGAGGGGTGAAGAAGATGTTCGGCAAAAACTTTCAACGCAAATACGCCCTTACCGACCAGGGCGTGAAAAACACCAAAAAGGGCGCCTTCTGGACGGTCATTGTCAATCTGGTCGTCATGGGCGGCATGGGCATCCTGTACCTGTTCATGAATACTTTGATTGGGACCCTGACAGATGGAGCGCCGCTGCCCGGCCCGGCGCTCTTTCTTGGGCTGGTAATCGCGTTCGTCATTCTGTCCTTTGTGACCCACCTGCAGCAGTACCACGCCACTTACGGCCTGGTCTACAACGAGGTGAAGTCCACCCGCCTCAGCCTGGCGGAGCGGCTGCGCAAGCTGCCCTTGGGCTACTTCGGCAAGCGGGATCTGGCGGACCTGACCGAGACCCTCATGGGCGATGTGAACCGCATGGAGCACGTCTGGTCCCATGTGCTGGGATACCTGTACGGCGCCTACATCTCCACGGCCATTATCGCGGTTTGCCTGCTGGTATATGACTGGCGGCTGACTATCGCCTGCCTGTGGGGGGTGCCGGTGGCCTTCGGCCTGCTGTTCGGCACCCGGAAGATCTCCGCCCGGGCCTCGGAGCGGACGAAACAGGCCGCAATCCGTGTCTCCGACGGCATCCAGGAGGCGTTGGAAAACGTCCGGGAGATCCGCGCCACCAACCAGGAGGTGCGCTATCTGGCCGGGCTCAACCAGAAGATCGACGACCATGAGAAGGTCACCATCCAGGGCGAGCTGGGCACCGGCATCTTTGTCAATGCGGCCAGCGTCATCATGCGCCTGGGGGTCGCCACCACCATCCTGGCGGGGGCCAGCCTGATCGTCTCCGGACAGATCGACTTCATGCTGCTGTTTTTGTTCCTGCTGGTCATCACCCGTGTGTACGCCCCCTTCGACCAGAGCTTGGCCCTCATTGCAGAGCTGTTCGTGTCCCAGGTGTCTGCCGACCGCATGAACGAAATCTATAACACCCCCACCGCCGAGGGAGTGGAGCGTTTCCAGCCCAAGGGCCACGACATTGTGTTCGACCATGTGGGCTTCGCCTACGACAAGAAGAAGGTACTGGACGGTGTGAACTTTACCGCCCGGGAGGGTGAAGTGACCGCTCTGGTGGGGCCCTCTGGCTCCGGCAAGAGCACCTGCGCCCGGCTGGCCGCCCGGCTGTGGGATGTTACGGAGGGCACCATCCGGGTAGGCGACGTGGACATCTCCACCGTGGACCCGGAGGCGCTGCTGACCGACTACTCCATGGTGTTCCAGGATGTGGTGCTCTTTGACGATACCGTGATGGAGAACATCCGCCTGGGCAAGCGGGGCGCCACCGACGAAGAGGTGCGGGCCGCGGCGGAGGCCGCTAACTGCGGGGAGTTCATCCGCCGACTGCCCCAGGGCTATGACACCCCCATCGGAGAAAACGGGGCGAAGCTCTCCGGCGGGGAGCGGCAGCGCATCTCCATTGCCCGGGCGCTTTTGAAGAACGCCCCCATCGTCCTGCTGGACGAGGCCACCGCCAGCCTGGATGTGGAGAACGAGACCAAGGTGCAGGGCGCCCTCTCCCGCCTGCTGGCCGGCAAGACGGTGTTGGTTATCGCCCACCGGATGCGAACCGTGGCCGGGGCGGACCACATCGTGGTGCTGGAAAACGGTCATGTAGCCGAGCAGGGAACTCCGGCGGAGCTGATGGAGCGCGGCGGCCTCTACCGCCGCATGGTGGAGCTCCAGAGCGAGAGTGCCCGGTGGAAGCTGAACAGCGAAGCATAAGAAAAAGTAAAATGGCGAAGTCCGGAAGTCTTTTGAACGACAGAGACTTCCGGACTTTTGACCGTAGAAAGAAATGTTAGAGAACTATTCTCCTTTAGTTGCAGTGTGTTATAGAGATTGTAGGTGTTATTCCTGAGGACTCTATACTGTCCATTTGTTTCCCTTTCGGTCAATCAAACGAGGAGGAAAGAAACTCAAAAAACAGAAATAAAAAAGAGCCGGGGACATCGTTAACAAGGTCCCCGGCTCTTTCAGAAATCTTTGACAACAAATTAGGCAATTCCTATATTCAGCGGCATCATGGTCAACTGACCGGTACGCTTGGTAAAATCACAGCAGACGATTTCGCAGTGTGGGGATGTCCCATGCCAATCAGCCTGGTATTGTGATGTGTCGATCCCGACATTAAAATCCAGTTCAATACCTGTCTGTTGCTCAAATAGACGAGCGGGGCCTGTCTCCCGCCAGCGCACATTATTTGTGCCACTGTAAACAAATGGCGCGCTTATCTGGGGGATGATAAAAACACCTGCGTCGGCAATTGAAGCAGCAGCCTCAATGACCATATACTCAAACTGACTGCTGCTGTAATTCCTACGGTATGGAGAGTGGATGCGCCCGAATGGCGGATTTGAGATGGCGCAGTCGAAATGCCCAAGACTACTGAGCAGAGCCGGATCGAGGGCGTCGCTGCAGATCCATGTTGCTTCTGGCAGAAGTTGTTTTCCAACATCTACATAATCTTGATTGATTTCAATGCATGTGATTTCCACACTGCACTGGTTATGATTATCGCAAGCACGTGCCGCCATATAACTGAGTATGCCGATACCAGCGCAGAGATCGATGAGTTTGACGTGGTCTTTGTAATTGAGCGGGATATGCAGCCTAAAGTCACGGGCCAGTCCGTATGGTGTAAAAAAGGCTCCTGCTGTACTATTGATATGGTTGGCGTCTTCGCGGTAGTGATTAAAAACAAAGCGTGTGTCGGCTTCGCTCAATTCCTTGCACTGTAGCAACTTCACTGCCTTCTCGTGAAGTTTGGCCTGGGCTTTTGTCAATTTAGCCATGCTCTGCATCCTCCTCAACAGCGGAATGGAGGTATTGGCGCAGCGCACCGACTGTTTTGTCGTTGAGCAGGACGGTGCCGTTGTTGGGGAAACAGGCAGCCTGCTTCTCGGTCATATCTTCCAGTGCCTCCAGAAGCCCCTGTACTGTCTGCTTTGGTGCAAGTTTGCTGCGGACTGCATCCGCCTGTGCCGAAGGAATATAAACATTGGGCGCCAGGCTGTGCCGGTGGAGAGCCGATAAATTTACGACTGCATAGATTGGATGCGTCCCGCTGATCTGTACTCCGGGCATCGGATCCGTAGCCTCGATGGCCGCTCCAATCTCGTTCTTCAGAGCCGAAAGGAACTGCTGTGCCTGCTGCTCCAGAGCGAGGGCTTCCTTGATTTGTTTGTTCATGCCAAATCACCTCGGCCTGTGGAAATCGGCGCCTGGATCGACTCACCTGTATCTTTTCTGCAGAGTTGCGCCATAGCAGTATATTTCTGGTCCAGCAACATTCGCTCCGTCTGTCTGAACCGTTTAGCGGCCGCAGTTTGAGCAAAATAGAGATGAGCCTTATCCTCATCGCTCAGCAAAGAATAAGCAGCGTTCAGTTTGGCTATGAATTGCTGGTGGATTTGGGTGGCTTTCTTACTCCTCAGCGCAGAACGGTACCGGGCGATGCTTTTATGGTTGCCGACCAACTGTGCATACTCGCAAAGCATACGGATTACCTCGCGGTCCAGGCCGGGAAGCCCCTCCTTCCGATAGACCTCTGAGAGACTTTCGCAGTGCCAAAAGCGGTATGGCTGGTCATCATTATTGCTCTTGGAAGTCAGATAGACATTATTCTTTTGCACCGTTACGGATCGAATCAATTCTGTACCCATTATAGTATCTCCTATTCATCTATTTACGTAGCGGCGGATATACCACGGCAGGATTCGCTCGGCGGCGGCCAGAAACGCCGCATCAGTATATGGATCAAAGAGATCCTGCTCCTCGAAGATTGCTTTGCTGATGTCGTGGGCGGTCTGTCCACTTTGGTCATGGACGGATTCTGCCATCGGTGAACCGTGTGTTCGCGCCACACACCTCATAGCGTAAAGGGCCAATTCCTTATACCAGTCAAGAGGATAGGAGCGGAATAGATCACACTGGTCATCAAATGCGGAGGGATCATTCCGCAAAATCTCGCGTAGTCGGTAATATTCCTCTGCCGGATACAGTGTCTCGCTAGATAGCGCACATTGACAGTCCGGGAACAGATACACGGGTACCAGACCGGCTTGATTGCTCTGGGAGCCGATCAGATAGGCGTCATCGCCATCGGTGTGGACTGCCCTGGGCCAGTTGTGCTCCGCCTGCAACTGAGCCAACTCGGCGGTTTGAAAGGATTGACGGAGCGGACACTCCAAGCATGGTTTCTTACCTTGGCCAGTACAGGCTGGATAGGGGAGACCCGGTACGGGGGTGAAACAGGTGTAGTTTGTTTCAAAAATCCGGCCCCCAGTTGCCAATGGTGCTGCGTAAACAAACAGAATTTTGTCAGCATAGGGGCCCTCGCGGCCTTTGCGCAGATTGCGCACGATACCACTGTTCCCGTTCTCGCTGCGAAAAGAGTGGTAGGCCGCTTGTGCCCTTAAATTGGCCTTGATAAACTGCGTATAGGTTGCCGGCTCCTGGAAGATGTCCCGGATTTCAGGCCAGTCCATATCGCAGCTGTCCAGACAGCGGCCACGGGCAGCATATTCGCTTCTGTCTCCGCTATATTCTTCTGTGATGTATCGGCGGCCATCTTTACAGACAAAGATTACCCTGCGTCTTGTCATCCCTCTGACTCCTTCTTCATTCGCGGCGTGTCTGGCCGCGCAGATTATAAGTTCCTTTGTCGTATGCGGGAATTGGCTGATGGAATCAGCCAGATTCAACTGATAAGTCTCCGGGTAATGGAACAGCCCATACGAGATATTGGCCAGAATTTCTCCAGTCTGAAGATTAACTTGGCCGGAACAGTGTCCATATTCGCTGGCCATCCTCTCGGAGGTCCTGAACGAAAAAAACCTGTAAATAGGACGATTTATGGATTCCATCCGCAAGCGTCTCCTTTTCATGAGTTGAAGTGGGGCCTCTCTGAGCAGCACTGTGCCTGAGAAAATGGAAAAGCGGAGCATGAGTGGTGTAACCCTGTCCTCGTGCTCCGCTTTGTGCTGTTCAGTCCTGTGCCAGATTAAGATAAATGCTTGAATTTAGGCATTGAGTATAATCTTCCAACTCCAGTCTGTTGCTTAACATATGACTGGGTGTTTGAGATGTCCATCGGGGAACAAAATGCTCTGCAGATCACTGGAGGCCGTGAGTGGACCGACCGGCTGCGGATTATCTCCCAACTTGATTTCCATGACCGCCCCGTTCGCATAGTGCAGAAAAATCCGGTACCCCATGTCAAACAGTTCGGTGCGGAGAAAGGCGGTCTGATCTGTGTGGATATATGGCTGTTTGTATTTCAATAGACGGCCTGTAATATAATACCCGCTGCCAGTAACGTGTCCCTTTGGAGAACGTCTGGGGATATCCCAGTAATCTTCGTACCAGTGGTACTCCATAAACCAAATCCTTTCTGGAGAACGGGCTGTGTGGACACAGACCATTCTTTCTCCGATTAAAAATTACTACATGTTTCCACGAGTTGTAGATCTCGGAAATACCGGCTTTGCTCATCTACTTTAAGCGCATCCGTCCATTCATTACGGCTTTCATAATCAGCGGCTCTTGCGATGACCGCCTCCATAGAGCGCATATAATAGTCGCAGGGGGGAGGCAGGCTTCCGGAGTGCTTGCGGCGGATCACATCCATCTGATCCAGCAGATGCAGGGCAAGCCCGCGATCTAAAACCAGTTCGCCGGTGGTGGGGCCGGCTTTTCTGATAGGCTTTGAGGGATGATTCTCACTCATTGTTTGCCGCTCCATCAGCGTGTTTTTCCAAGCCTAGTCGCTTGATATAGGTATAGGGGCAGTTTGGCCAATGGCCAATCTCGCACTGTAGGCAATTGGTCTGTACGCAGTGTTCCTCCATGCAGTTACGACACAATGAGGTACCCACATAGTCGGGGGAAGCGATAAAATCAGGCGGAGCCATATCCGCAGGTGATTTACGGATCAGCGGGCGTCCGCAACGCTCACAGTTCTGTTCAACCCACCGGACAGGTTCTGCCTTGTCATACTCGATGGGCTCACCACAGATGGAACAGAACTTCCATGGCACCGGGTTTGGGCATGTTTCAGGGCCATTCGGCGGTGGTAACGCATGGCCGCAGGTCCCACACCAGTATTTAGGCGCAACATTGGGCCGCTCCTGTGTAATTTTAGGGATCATTCTCTTACTCCTCCTTGTTCTTGTTTATTCCGCTTTGATCGGGCAGCGCCGCAGACAAATCCTCGGCCTGCCAGTCATACAGCAACAGGTCACGGCTGTCGCTTCCCGAGGGTAGGGAGGCAGGCCGAAAGCGGTAATTTGTAAATACAAAGCCAGTAGGAATGTGCGTATATTGGATTGCAAGGATATGGAACTCAACACCCATCCAACTGGCGGCGCCTACGATCTGCTCGGTCACATGCCTGAAATCCAGATTGAAGACCCAATTTTCCCAGTAACGGTGCGGATCAGCATACGCCTCACCGCCCGGCAGGGACAGCAGTTTCGCTTTCATTTCCTCATAGCTCCGCAGTTTCGGCTGCTGTCCTGCAAATGAGTTTGCAAGAGACTTTTCAAACTCATTGAAAGGGACAAATGGCCTTTTTCCCTCAAAGTCTCCGTTGCCGTCCAAGGCGATGACCCGACCTCCGGCAACAACCTCAATGATCACATCCTGCTGGATACGGCGGTCATTTGCATAATAGTCCGGTGTTGAGGTGTACCACACTCCGCTTGCAGTGTCACGATTGTAGTAGTAATGGGGAATATCTACTGACTTGAAGACATCCTTGCAGAAGCCCGAATCCTCGAAAAAATAGGTGACTTGAATTTTCTTCATTGGGTATCCCCCCATCTTGGCTACGGATTTTTTGACGGCTGGTACCGCATCAGCACCTCCCCCTCTGGCAGCGGGCAGTTGGGAATCCACCTCATGTGGTCCTTCACCTGCCATTCCGGACGGCAGATGACAGTTCCGACTTCATCAAATACATTCAACCGAAGCGATTTCCCCGTAAGGTTCTGGGCAGTCCGGTCAAAAGACTGGAATACCGGGATATCCTCCGGTGTGTGAAGCGTCACCGTCACGCCGTCCAACAGTGGCATCAGCGCGTCCAGTTGTTCCGGCATAGCCGTATAGAGGTAGATAGGCACATTGGTCTGCCTCCGGATTGCTGCGATGGCCTCCCGAATAATCTCCGGATACAGCATAGGTTCACCGCCTGTGAGCATGATGAGACGATATGGTGTGTAGTCCTGACAGAGCGGGAGAGCTTGGAGGTCCCAATCCCGGTTGCAGCAGCCGGGACAGTTTCGATTGCAGTCATCAAAAAGGAGCAGACGCAGTTTATCCTTGGTCACGGCTATTCCACCTCCTTGTCCTTATCAGCGTATGCCAGACAGACCTTGACATCTGTTTCGCTGAAATGGAATACCTCAATCAGTTCTTCTTCGGTAAAATCAAGGTCTGACAGGGTCTCGATCACCTCGCGGACATGGCCGCCAGCGTCATTGACCATATGATCGATGATATAGTTGGTCAAATCCAATAGGCGTTCCATCGTAATGGCGATGGGTTGGTTTTCGTCGGGCATTTCCAGCACCTCTTTCAAAACTCAATGAGGTCATAACCGCTTTGCGCAGCGGCAGAACCTAAAATATTGTGGATAGCAAGTTCCACAACGGAATCTGTGTCGGGGTCATCCAGAACTTGCTTGAGCCTGGTCAACTCCACCCGGAGGGCGCGCTTTTGCTCCGGTGTGAGGGGGCGCTCCAACTGAATCATCACATCAGCAAAGTCACCGTCGCCATTGACATTCAGTTCTCGAATCAGTAGCAGATTTGCGCGGGTCATCCATAGCACCTCGTTTCTTTTGTGAATTTTCAGATGAAAACTTCTTCTTATGTGTTTTTATCCGCTCCTCTCTTCGCATTTATGGGATTATATATAAAAAGGCACACGGGCATAGAGCCTCGTGTGCCTTGTGGACGGAACCGCCTAAGTTAGAATTGTTCCACCAATGGGCCGGAAAAC
This sequence comes from Clostridium sp. DFI.5.61, assembly GCF_024462915.1. Classification (NCBI taxonomy): domain Bacteria; kingdom Bacillati; phylum Bacillota; class Clostridia; order Eubacteriales; family Clostridiaceae; genus Clostridium; species Clostridium sp. DFI.5.61. The sequence continues at coordinate 77,961 of NZ_JANGBZ010000011.1, read as the reverse complement.
AAAAAAACTCCCAAAGGCATAAACCTCTGGGAGTTTTAAACACGGTTACTTTGTTTGCTTTGGGCAAACAACGGATACTATATGTCTGCATTATACAGGGATGGATCAGAAATTGCAAGAGGGAAAGTATCGAATTGGATGTCATGGCGCGGGAAAACTATTGCCATTTGTCCATACACAGGGTATAATAGTTTCAATCAGTCTCAGAAATTGCTTTGAGCAGTTTACAGTGAACAGTGTTACACGGTGTCTGAAAGCCTGTTGGCTTTTGGGCACTTTTTGTTTTTCAGACATGCAGCGCAGATACAAAGGAGTGGTGGGTACCAAACTGGCATCTGTGTTGCTCCGTCATAGTCCTAACTGCGTCTCAGACAGGACTGCTGTCTGGCTGCGCCGGGCGGAAGAGTTCTACATCAGCAATCTCGACCCCACAAAGTTCGCCTACAACAGTCTCCTGGAAAGCGACTTCAAGCGTTGCGTGTTCATCGACCATATACTCCACCGCTGTTAAGGCATAGTCAAAAAACGGAATACAGATCCGGTGGATATACTCGGAAAAAGCCTCGCCCTCACTGATTTCCTCATAGCCCTTGATGGTCTCACACATATACCGCTGAAAATCAGCGGCGAGTTTGACTGACGAAGTTTCACCGACGAATAGATCGAGGAAAATATACCCGAAAATAATGAAGTACCAAAAATATACCGGGTGTTCTCTGGTGATAAGAGAGCGGAAGTCTGCTTCTAAGGCGCCGCGTTGAGTGGCCTTCTGGGCCTGCTCAAGCAAATCCAAAACATTAAACAGTGCATCTGGATAGTTGGTCACAAACTGCCATCTTCTATACAGTTCCGGGTTTACTGTCTCAATTTGATTAAAATACTCTACAAAGTATCCCATGATATCTTCACCGATATCATACGCCAGAAATTCCTCTGCGTTGAACGTATAGGAGTCCCATCTATGCATGGCCGCTTCCCGGACAAATTTATTGTATATTCGGATAAATCGCTCCTTGTCGCTCTCTTGCAGGGAGTAGGCAGAACAACCCAGTGCATCAGCCAGAGCAGGAAGGTTTTTTTCCAATGGCTCCCGCGCTCCTAACTCATATTTTTGATAATTGCTGACGGCCATCCCCAGTTTGTTCGCCACCTGAGCCTGGGTCTGCCCACTGCGCTGCCGATAGTATTTGATTCGGTCCATCATTCGGTCCATGACTATGCACTCCCAACATACAAAATTGTATGTATAGTATAACACATACTTTTTTGTATGTCAACAGAAAAATAAAGAACATCCGAATATGTTTTCAAAGCGGTTCTGATGCTGCTCTGTTTCCTGATGCCGGCCCGGGATTAGCCTGGGCCACTGTACAAGAAATAGATCGGTTTATCGGCCGCTTTTTTTATATAGATCCCCGCTGTCATTGTGGCCGGGGCGTCCCTGTTCTGCGGTGCGCCCTGCGGCACACCGATTATATATAGATCACATCAAAAAAGGAGATATGAGAATGCCTTATAATGTTGAACTTTGCTACGGATATTTTGAAGGCGAATGTGGTATTTATCACGCATTTAGGCTTGTAGCCCCGGAGAAAGATTTTCCCGACGATGTGGAGAAATCTCTTGCGGAAAGCCTTGAGACCAAAGCAGACAATCCGAATTTCAAATGGGACTGTATGCACCTCAATTTGCCGGATGCCATTGTGGAACGCATCAAAGCGGATGGTGTACGGGAGTATCTTACTGCTCAGAAAGGTGAACATCAGGACATACAGCGGTCTGTGGACCAGCAAAACGATCATGCGAGAGGAACTTACCAGACGAAGTATATCAGGGTGTTGGGCCATGCAGAAGTTACAGTTTCAGTCCGGATCAAAGTCAGAGATGATGAAACACTTAGCGAGCAGGATATATATGCCAGGGCTGGAAAGAAATTTGGAGGCATCATGGCCTTTGTCGGCAATGGCGGCATGGATAAACTCATCGGTGTTGAGGGCGAAGGGGAGACAATTTCAGCCGATGAGGCGCCGGTGTTCGATGACTATATGGAGGAGTGAACAGTATGAAAGAGAATAAACAGGTGAATCCCGCTGTTTCCAGCTGCACTGCAGAGATTGTTCAAAAGGATGGACTTGCCAAGATTTCCCGCAGTCCTGGTATTGCTGTACACAACTATATTGTGGGCGGCGGTTGGCGAGGATGTTCCAACGAGTTGGACACCGTTGTCATGCGGGAAGCCGAGTTCCTGCGGGACCACTATCACATCAATGTTACCATCCGGTTTAATTCGAATCGGTTGAGCGGCGGGGCATGGCTGATCGACTCCAAGAAGGACGGCATCGGCAGCAACAGCAGTATCGGCCTGGGTGCCAGCCTTGTGAACAGCAGACTGCGTGCAATTTTATTGGAAGAGAAGATGAAGATGTCCAGCGAGGAATTCCGGCGACTGTGCCGCGAAACGGATTCCATGATGTTCTCCACACACATCGACCTCAAGAAAGCAGAGCACTGTGTACCCGCAGATAGTAAATATATTCTTCTGGATTCAGAACACCGGGATTTTACATCTTTAGATGAGGCAATCTGCTATCTCAAAACCCATGCTTTCGGGTTAAAACAGGAAAGGATTTGAGGAGAAAGAACATGAATGAAGTCAAAAGACAGGCGACTGAGACAATGGACGAACTGCATCAGACCATCCCGTACTGTAGTTACTGTGCGGTGATGGATGGGCTGCAGGAGATAGAGACTCTGCGCGACCGGGATGAGGAACTGGAGAAACTCTGGGCTGAGTTTGGAGATGTGCCGATGAACCCGGAGACCGAATGTATCGAGGCCCCATTCATGGGGTGGGGGGTCGGTATTCACCGGGAGGAAATATGGAGTTGGTTTGATCAGCGGTATAGCAAGGGCATTGCCTACCTGCTGTACGGAGGTGCCGAGGATTATGTACCGGAGACAAAGCGGCTCTATGGATTAAGGAAGCGCTGCTTTGAGTGCGAATCTCGGTCTTGCCAGTTCAATCATGACGGAGAATGCAGGTTCGTTCTGGTTCATGAACGGGAGCCGCAGATTACGGAAGCGGACGGATGCATTGATTACGACTATTCAGAAGAGAATACGTGACGATAGATAGAGATACTGGTGAACACTGGTCTGATGCTATGTGTGAGGCCGGATGCGCACAGACTATATCTGGAACAAATCTGGAGGAGACATGAAACAATTCGATTTATTTGAGTGCCAGAAAGAATTGGATATCCAAGCAAAGCGGGAACAAATGTTTCAAAAATGGAGGCTGCTTCCACCAGAACGCCTGATTCTGGCGGGAACTCCGGACAGACGCCGACTTGGCGAAGAACTGGCAGATGGATACTGCATGGTCTGGGAACAGGCCCTTCATCGTTGCCAGGGACTCCCGCCCAATCAGGAGATTTGGCTAAACCACATAGAGAAGCCTGAGTATTGGGTCATGAATTGGAATGATGATCCATGTGGAGAGCATATTGAAATCTGCCCATTTTGCCACGCCAACCTCGCATGTGGGGAGGGCGATGCGGTTCTGATTAAAGCCGATGATGGTTGGTGGCGCATCCTGGGCTTCATGGAAGCAGAGTGATGAGCAACAGGAGCAGGAAGTTGGCTTTCCATACAAAAGGAGTCCGCAGGTTACAAGCCTGTACCTTGCAACTGATAGAATCCCCTATAATGAATCATCAGGGAAGGAATGCGAATATGAATTTTTCAGAAATCAGACACGATTATATTTGGGGCCCCGCAGTGGAAAACGGCGCAAATGGTGGCCATGACCTGCTTGCCGCCGTTTCCATCGATGCTTGGAAGAGCGCAGACGACAATGAAGAGGGTGAGGTCCTCGCCAATGTGCTTCTGACAGCGCATGGCGACATGATTGTAGACTTTCACGATAATGGGGTCAGGATGCATCAACCGGTTCTGGATCACATCCGGGCAGCAGAAGAAACCCTGAAGCAGATCTGGCAGGAAAAGGTTTGCCAGTACAGCGGGAAAATAGTCTGTGCCACGGTACTGACCATTCCGCGCAGCGTGATGGATCAGATCAATGACTACCTGAACGCTGATACAGAGGATGCCTATCAGGGGGAGGACAACACCATCACCTATACAGCTCATTTCCCCGATGGGAAAGAAATGGATGTGAAGTGCTGCGGCTGCCGAGACGAATCCTCATGGACGGAGGCGGTTCTCTTCGATAAAAACGGTGCTGAATTGTGCTGTAGTGAACCTGCCGATGAGTATGACGGAACATGGACCCTGGAGAATGAAGGGGTGGAATACATCGTCTACATCGCAGTTGAGAAATAAGGGCAACTAAAGTTATTCAGAAAAGCAGACAGGGCGGGTATCTGTACAGATACCCGCCCTGGTGCTCTCTCAGAATGGATGCGTTAATTCTCGCTTGTATCCTGTCTGCTTCGGCGTTTCTGACGCTGAGGCGTCTTTTTTTGCTGCTTGGCGTCCATCTCGTAGAGCCATACACTAACCGGGGCGTTCCAAGGCTCGTTTTTGCTGGGGATATTTTTGATCAGACTCTGGGAGGTCAGCCCCAGACGCTTGGCCAAGGCGATATCCGCATCGTTCAACCGGCACTTTTTCTTGGCATTCTGCCACATCTGCTCACTGTACATTGCCACACGCCCCCCTGATATACAGTATTATATAATCAGTAGTAATACAAAAAGGATAGATTATTGCGCGCCCCATTCGACAGGCATCCCACTCGGCTGTATTGTACTCTGCGTCAGAGTCTATCAGCAGACAGGTGAAAAAAGAGTGCTTCTCGTAAATTTTTCACCAATTTCGTCACAGGTCAAGCGACTTATGTGTTTCGACGACAATGCTCCAACTGGGGAACGTCCATGACTTATCACATTCTGACAACCCTACCTGTGGATATATCCTTTGGTGCCTGCTCTGGGTCTACAAACTGGACGCCGCCTGTAACGGCGTATGGTGTTTCCACTTAAAAACGCTTTACAGCGGTTTGGTTTGTCTGTACAATAATTCTATAAATTGGCGTTTCTAAAGGAGGAGTATCATTATGAACAATAAATCAATAGTAGGCGCATTGCTCATACTCGCATCAGCTGTTTTATTTTCTGCTTCCCTAATCTGCTCATCGCTTTCTGCTGTCGCAACTGCTACATTAGGATTCATTGCCACATCTAAACCATCAAGTATCACGATTTTGATATACGTCATTAGCGCGCTTCTTGCTGCAACGGGTTTAATATTGATTCTATTAGACTTTAAAGCAAAACATTGATATGTACCCAAGTTTTATGCCATCGTAAGTTCTAGTAGCTGATCAAATCAACATAAATGACAGTTTCTAACTTGTAAGAAAAAGCGGCATCATACAGAGTGCGGAGTATAAGAAAGCACGCAACTATATTAAAACAGGGGGGCTTTTGATCGGAAGCTCCCCCTGTTAGGCTTTATTATGGCGTCCCGGCGGCAAAAATTTATAACCTTACCCATACACGATTTGGATAAAGTCAGCGTTCAGCTTATGACGCAACTCGTAAATGATGCTGGAGATACCCGTCCAACTGCTGTCGAACGAATCAGGATCGACAAGTTCATAGATTTCCCTTTGTGAAAACACCCGTCCGGGCCGCTGGACAAGCAAATGGAACACATCAAACTCCATAGGGGGCAACTCTATGATTGACCCTGCCAGAACACTTGACGGCACGCAACATCAATACACAAAGCCATGCACCGCAGGGAGGCGGAGGGCATAACCGTACATATGAACAGTTTTCCCGCTCTATCACCCCCAATGGCCTCGACGGATCGGCCGCCTTTTATTTGTCCTTTAGCCCTGATTTTATTTTCTGAAAACTGTCGTCGCTGATTGCGTGCTCCATGCGGCAGGCATCTTGCTCGGCGGTCTTGGGCTCTACACCTGCATCCACCAGCAGGCGGGTGAAAAAGCAGTGCTTCTCATAGGTTTTTTCAGCAACCTCTCGGCCCACATCTGTCAGGTGCAAGAAAGAGTCTTCGTCCATAATGAGAAACCCACCCTCTTTCAAAGTAGAGACCGCATGACACACACTGGGTTTCGATACATCAAGATGCCGGGCCACATCTACGGAGCGTACCATACCTTTCTTCCTCTTTAGGACAAGGATTGCTTCCAGATAGTCTTCGCCAGATGCGTGTAATTGTTTCATGGGGAGCTCCTCTCCATCAAGACAGACTCCAACCGGCAGAGTTCATACGGATATGGACGAAATCCTGATAAATACCGGGTTGTTTCATCAACTCCTCATGAGTGCCATGCTGCGAGATCCGTCCGTCGCTGATGACCAAAATCTGGTCGGCGTTCTGGATGGTGTTCAAACGGTGGGCGATGACCAGCAGGGTCTTACCCTTTACCAGCTCAGAGATGGCCTCCTGAATGTAGCTCTCGTTGTCGGTGTCCACACTGGCGGTCGCCTCGTCCAAAATGACAATGGGAGCGTCTTTCAGAATGCAGCGGGCGATAGAGATGCGCTGTTTCTCACCGCCAGAGAGGGTTGCGCCGCCCTCTCCCACCACAGTCTGAAACCCATCGGGCAGAGCCATGATGAAATCGTAGCAGCGGGCTTTTCTTGCCGCCTCATAGACCTCTTCTTCGGTGGCGTCTGGCTTGCCCATACTGATGTTGTTGTAGATCGTGTCCTGGAAGAGATACACGCGCTGGAAGACCATGCTGATGTGATCCATCAACTCTGCGAGGGGGACTTGCCGGGTATCCACACCCCGGATGGCAACACTGCCGCTTTTCACATCCCACAGCCGGGCCAGCAGATTGGCGATGGTGGACTTCCCGCCGCCGGAGGGACCCACAAGAGCGGTCATGGTATTGGGCGACATAGAGAAACTGATGTGGTGCAGCACCTCCTTGTCCTGGTAGGCAAAGGCCACATCATGAAACCGCACCTCTGGCTGGCCGGGCTGTGCCTGAGCCGGAATATGCTGTTTCCCTGTGTCCGGGAGCTCCGGCTCATCCAATACAGCCTCAATACGATCCAGGGCGGCGTTCATCACGGTCAGGCGGGACGCCTCGCCATAAAGCGCCTTGAGCGGCCCGAACAGGTCAAAGACGAACAGGAGAACGCCCAGCACATAGGCCAGAGAAAGGACACCGCTCCGCTCCAGAAAGACCGACAGGCCAAAAATCGCGGCAATCCCAATTCCATAAAGGACATTCAGCCCCATGGTCCACGGGGTCATCTTCCGCTCAAAGGCGAGGGATGTATTTCTGGACCGCTTGAAATTGTCGGTCAGTTCTTCCGACTTCTCGCCCAGCAGGTTATAGCTCTTGATGACCCCGATGCCCTCCACAAAGGACAGCACCGCGTCCGTCAGCCGTTCACTCTGCTCCTGGCGGCCAGCGGCTTCCCGCAGGGAAACCTTGTTCATCCCTCTGGAAACCAGCCACGCCAGAATGGTCACAAGGGCCGCGATCAGGCCCAGCTGCCAATTCAGATAGAACATGAACGCCAGCAGGACCAGGGAGGACAGCAGGTAGCTCATCATGTTGCCCAGCGTGCTCATGGCGACTTCTTCAATGAACACCATATCGGTGCTGAGGACAGAACTGATTTTGCCGATATTGCCGGAGGTGAAGTAGCCCATGGGCAGTTTCCGCAGGTGTCCACCCAGCTCCATGCGCTTCCCGGCAAACATCAGGTAGCCCGCCGCACTCTGGAGGCTGTCGCTGAGATAGTGGACCAGCATCTGCACCAGCACGGCCGCCGCGAGGCCAAGGCCCACATAGAGGCAGGTCTGCCCGGTCAGTGTTCCGGCGGCAAAGCCGCTCAACACCAAAAAGGCCAGGAAGATCGGCATTTTAGACAGGATCGACTCCACAAACGCGCAGGCAAAAGCGCCCTGAATACGCCCTTTATATGGACCGGCAAGTTTCAAAATCCTTGAAAACAGTGCAAACATTTAGTTTCCCTCCTTTGCGGTATGTACTTTCCATTCGGCGCTGTCCTGGGCCGCCTTCCACAGCTTTTGATATTCCGGGCAGGACTGGATCAGATCCTGATGCTTTCCTGACGCAACCAGTTTGCCGTGGTCTACGACGCAAATTTGATCGGCGTTCATAATCGCGGGCAGCTTATGGGCGATGACCACCAGAGTCTTGCCCTTCACCAGCTCCGCAATCGCCGCCTCCATCTTTTCCTCGTTCTCGGGATCGGCGTAGGCGGTGGCCTCGTCAAGCACCACAATAGGGGCGTCCTTCAGGATGGCACGGGCCAGAGATATGCGCTGGCGCTGACCGCCGGAGAGCATCTTACCCGCATCGCCCGCCATGGAGTGAATTCCTTGGGGCAGCTTCTCCAGAAACTCCATGCACTGGGCCTTGCGCGCTGCCTCCAAGACCTCCTCATCGGTAGCGTTCAACCGTCCAATGCGGATATTTTCCAGCAGAGAGGTGTTGAACAGGTATTGATCCTGCGCCACATAGGAAATACGGCTGTTCAGGGCTTCCAGGCTCATGTCGCACAGCTTCTGCCCGCCGATAGAGATGCTGCCTTTCTGCGGGTCATAGTAGTGGATCAGCAGTTTTGCCAGAGTGCTCTTGCCCGAGCCGGACTCTCCCACCAGGGCCGTTTTCTGTCCGGCCTTGGCCGTAAAGCTGATGTCGTGGAGTACCTCATCCTCCACCACCATGGGCTTTCCGTCCGGGCCGGGCTGTGTCTTGGTGTAGCCAAAGGAAACATGGTCATAAACGATGGTATCGTCCTTGCCGTGGAAGCTGTCAGGCGTCTGCTGAAGCTCCGGCGCGTCCAAAACCTGTTCCAGCGCAGAAATTTTGTAGTTGAGCTGGGGCATGGTGGGCAGGAAACCCAGGGATTTGAGGAGCGGCATCCCGATGCTCAGGGAGAGGCACAGCACCAAAATCAGGTCCGGCAGAGCCGACCAGCCGGAGAGGACAAACCACGCCCCCAGCGGCAGGGCCAGGATCACAGTGCAGGGCAAGAGGCTGCTGTAAATTGCCATCCAGGGCCACGCTGCCTTGTACCAGGCCAATGTATAATCCCGGTAATCCGAAACATCCTTGCGAAACCGCTCATAGGAGTCCGCGTCCTTGTTGAATACCTTGACAACCTCCATGCCGTTGATGTACTCAATGATAGTGTTGTTCATCTTCTGGCCGGCCATATAGTAGGGACCCATTTTCTTCATGCCAACCGAGTACATGGTCATCATGGCGATCAGGCTGATGGGGATGGAGGCCAGGGACAGCAGCGCCAGCTTCCAGTCCACGAAAAACATAGCCACATAGACCGCGATGGGGACCATCAGGTTTGCGATCCCCTCCGGCATAGAGTGGGCCAGCAGGACCTCCAAACTGTCCACATCATCGACAAACAGCTTTTTGACTGTGCCGGTGCCCTTGTCCTGGATCACGCCCAGGGGCAGCTTCTCAAACCGCTTTTGCAGAGCGGTCCGCAGCCGGAGCAGCGTGTCATAGGCGGCCTTGTGCGAAAGATTGAGCCCCCAGCCATAGAGAACAGCCTGCAAGACCAGGCACACCAGCACCAAAGCCACCCGCAGGATGAGAAACGAAGCCTCAATTTCCGCTCCCATCACCAGCGGAGCAATCACCTGGTAGGCCAGCACAAAGGGCAGGACGCCCATCAAAACGCTGACCAGCACCACCGCTGTGGCCGCGTAGAGGCCCTTTTTATGCGGCCCCGCGTATTCAAATACCTTTTGAAACATGATTTACAACCTCCCATCAATGAAAATACTGTTCCGACAGAGCTTTCAATATCTGCGGCGTGAGCCGGTGGTTTTGAACGGCCCCCTGGTCGTCCAGCTGGACCACCTCCGTACAGGTCCGGACGATAAACTCGAAGTCGTGGGAAACCACAAACACGATCACGCCGGAAGCGGACAACTGCTCAATCAGCCGGCTGACCCGCACCATGGAGTCATAGTCCAGGCCGCTGGTGGGCTCGTCAAAATAGATCACCGGGCTGTCCTTGACGATGGCCGCGCCAATGGTGACCCGCTGCTTCTGCCCGCCGGAGAGGGCCGCCGGGTGCTGCTCCCGGTATTCGGACAGCTCCAGCGCCTCCAGCGCGGCGTCCACCTTCTCTTTGCAGTCCTCCTGAATCCCCAGGGAGAGTTCTTCCTCCACACTGCTGGCAAAGAGCTGGTAATCCGTGTCCTGCATGACCAGATAGGACAGCGCCCGGCGCTGGCGTGGAGTGAGCTTCCTGCCGTCAAATGTGATCTCGCCGTTCCGCTGCTTCAAGAGGCCGGTCAGGATGGACAAGAGGGTGGTCTTGCCCGCTCCATTATGGCCCAAGATGCCGATCACATCCCCAGCGTGGGCTTCAAAGCTGACATTCCGAAAGACCTCCTGCTCTTTCGGATAAGCAAAGGAAAGACCCTGCACACTCAGCAGGTGTTTCCCCATGGGGCGGCGTTCTTTCTCCTGATAATGCTCTGCATCCCGCTCCGGATATGCAGTCCGCAGCCCATAGGATATGCGCGTTTCCTCCGGTAAGGAACAGAACTGCTCCCTTGTAAATTCCTGTTCGATTTTCCCGTTTTGTATGAGAAATACCCGGTCGATTAAATCACGCAGATAGTAAAAGCGGTGCTCCACCACAAAGATGGTGTATCCGTCCCGCTTCAATTTTCCCATGATCTCCGCAAGCCGCTTGGTGGCCGCGTAGTCCAAATTTGCGGAGGGCTCGTCAAAGATATAGACCTTTGGTGAAAGCGCATAGACCGAGCCCACGGCGATCTGCTGCTTCTCTCCGCTGGACAGGGCAAAGATGCTCCGATTAAGATAATCCGTCAGTTCCAAATCTTTTGCGGCTTTTGCGATACGGTCAATGGTTTCCTCACGGGGGAGGCCCATATTTTCGCAGCCAAAGGCCAGTTCCCGCGTGGTGTCCGTCATGAAGAACTGGGAGCGCGGGTCTTGAAACACTGTTCCCACCTGTCCGGCCAACTGTGAGGGTTTCATTTCCAGCAGAGAGCGCCCGTCCATCACAAGGTCGCCCTGTATCTCACCGGGATAAAAGTGCGGGATCAGACCGTTGAGGGAGCGGATCAGCGTGGTCTTGCCACAACCACTTCGCCCGGTCAGGAGGACAAATTCGCCGGTCTGCACCGTCATATCAATGCCACGGAGGGTAAAGTCCTTGCTCTCCTCATAGCGAAAGCTGAAATTCTGAAACGAGATCATGTCACACCCTCCACAAGATGATTTCCCCGATTCGGGTCTGGTCCAGGACCAGCAGCGCCGCCATGAAAAGGATGCCCAGCAGGGACACCAGGATCTCCGGCCAAGAGAAACGAATGGGGCGCAGGGCGTACCGTTTGCACTCCAGCTCCAGCCCCCGGGTAGTGCCGGAGGCCGCCAGCTCGTCCGTGACCTTCAGGCACCGCATCAGCAGGGGAATTAAAATATACTCAATGGTGGCAAGAGGATGAGATACCCGTTTCCACAAGGTATCACTGATCCCCCGGATGTCCATGGTGCTGCGGATCTGCCGGTATTCGATCCGCAGGGTGGGGATATAGCGGAACATGACCACCAGCGGGATCGTCACCGCCTGGGGAAGCCGCATCCGCTGGAGTGCTACCATCAGGTCGTCCATGTAGGTAGTCCGCAAAATCCAAAGGCCCATCATCACAATGGGGATCAGCTTCAAAAGCGTCACACCGAACACGCTCATAATCACGCTCAATACCGGCACCTGCACATAACGGAGTAAGGCGTTGAGATAGGCGACGATGATGTAGGCCGCAATCATCTTCAAGGCCCACTTTCCCCCGTTTCCTACGGCGATAAACAGGCCATACACCAGCATGAGCGCGAGGCTGACCACCTCCCCGGCCAAAAAGTAACTGACAAACCCGATACAGACCAAAAGTAAAATCTTGCAGCGGGGATCTAACAGTGCCGATCCATGAAGGGGCTGCTGTTCAATGATTTGTTTGATTTGTGATTCTTCCATTCCAATGCCTCCCTATCCAAATCAAAGCGCGGGGCCATTTTCAGCCCCGCGCCCTGAGATCAGGCAGCCCGCTTGCCTGCGTTTGTCTGATTGACTGCCGAGGGGCTGTGCCTTGTTATTTGACTGAAACGAGTCCGGCTTTGATAAAGTGCTTCTTCAAAGCCTTCTGCCCAATCACGGCGCCGATCAGTCCACCCACCAGGCCGGCCGCAACGATGACCACCAGCATAGGGACGGAGGTGATGTTCAGCATCCCGTCTATGTACTCCTGGGCAATGTTGTTCTTCTCCATGGCGCCCACAAAGGCGCTCTGGAGGAACTTGATGGGGCAGATGGCGCTGAAGGCAAAAATGGCGCTGAACAGGGCGTAGGCCACGGTCATGGACTTCATGGTGATTTCCTTTCGGCCCATGACCAGAAAATCGCAGATCACGCCGCCGATCACCAAGCCGATGGGGATAAACCAGAAAGCGCCCACCAGCAGGAACAGGATGGCTTGGATTGCGGAGCAGATAGTGAACACACCTTTTTTCGGCACCTTAGCCAGTAAGAGCATCATCACGATACCATTGGGAATTGCAACAACAGATGGGTAGAACACATTGGTCACTGGACCAGCAACACTCATAATGGTGCTGATAATCATGCAGATGATCCACATGAGGGCGGTCAGGACGCCGATCAGGATAAAATCTTTCGCATTCAACTTTTGTTTCATGCTTTGCCTCCTCTATACAACAATATGCGTTGAGGTTAGCAATTACTAACCTCAACGCATATTGTATCAGTTATGCTTTTCTAATTCGACCCAAAACCTACCCGTTTTTACCCAAAAGCAGTTGAATGTCACTATTTTGAATTGCTGAAACGGGATGCCCTGTAATTTTTGGGGGCAACACCGTATTTCTTCTTAAAGGCGGCCGCAAAATTGCTTGGCTTTCCATAACCGACAATCGTGGCGACCTCACCCACATTCCGATCTCCGTCCAGCAGCAGTTGAGCCGCCTGTATCAGGCGTTGTTCAATGATATATTGATGGATCGGCATACCGTAAAAAGAGGAAAATCCACGCGTCAGTTTGGTAAGGCTCAGATGTACCTGTTGAGACAGTTCTTCACAAGAGGGGGCGAAGGCAAGCTGGCTGTCGATGATCCGCTTCGCCTCCATGATGGCGGTCCGCTCTGTCCGGGACATGGAAATATTTTTACCCATCAGAATATCCAATTCCAGAACTTCCCCCAGATAGATAGACAGCAGCTCCAACAACTTGCCATCCAAATAGAGGTAGCCCAACCCTCCGCGATATTGAGAAAATTTGCTTATTTCCGATAGGACCTGCTCCATAACAGGGGTGACAGAAACTTTGGCAATGCCATTTAGGAGTTTCTTTTCGTAAGCCGCAATTTCCTGCCCGTCAAAGTAATCGGCAAGGAGTTGTGAAAAGTAGGGCGTAGGAATTTTAATGCTTTTGAATGAGAAGTTGCTGTCCTTTTTGTAACAAATATATTCTGTACCATCATGTCCGGCATAAATACAAGACTCGTTTTTCTGAATGGCCATAGAGCGATGCCCATTCAAAATACCCCAGGAAATTCCATCGTTCAGGCAGAATATGATCTGCATATATTCCTTGCTAACAGGTCCCTGCACATTCATATCAGAGCGATAATTCATCTGCCAGTCTGAAAGAATGACACCATGTTTGATTTTTGTTTGAGAAACCCGGCCTTGTCCAACCTCTGAAGGAATGTCCATAGTGATTGTCTGAGGGGTATTGGTTATTAAGTCATTATAAAGTTTAGCAAGATATAGATTACTATGTGGCATAAGCCACCCCTTTCTAACCCACCATAGTTAGTGCCTGCTAATCTAATAATACTTGATTTTTTCTTGATGGTCAAGAGAACTTCACACCACGATGTTGTTGTATATTTTGCTCAAATCTGAATTGGTGATATCGGCATAGTATTGACGTACTGCCAGAATTATGTTATACTAAAAAAGTTAGCAGACGCTAACTAGCGCGTAGAAACACAGTAAAAAGTAATAGACCCATTACTCTACCATCCTGTCTGAGATTAAGCGGTGGTACTTTTATTAAGAAGCGGATATAAAATCGCAGGCATAAAATAACAAGGAAGAGTCCCTTGCCAAATAGAAGGATCCACTTATTAAGAAATACTGATGATGGGCCTGCGCATAGGATAAGCGGATCAATCCGTAGAAAGGGGCATTGCTCATCAGAATGAAGCAATGCCCTTTTTCCTTAGAGTTCTTCTGTTTCGCCCAATCCGCACTCTCGCTGACGTACATCAAGTATGGTATCCACAATAGCAGCAATGAGCATCCGCTCCTTTGGTGTACACTGCAGGATTATCTGTGCCAGATGCTTGCTCTCATTTTCCACTTCCTGTTGCGGCCCATAGAAGATAGCATCGGCAGATGCCCCCATAGCGCGGATAATCCGCACCATTACATCGGCCTTAGGGATTTTCTCACCGAGCTCGATTGCAGCCAAGTACCGTGGAGAGATATGGGCGCGCTCGGCAATTTGCTCTCTGGAATAACCAAGCCGTTCACGCTCCGCCCGCATTTGGGTACTGCAACCTTTAAATTCATCATTTATTACCACCGGTGGTTCACCTCCGAATCACATTCTATGTTGTGCATGAATCGGATAAAATGCTCTACTGGTAGTGAGAAATAAGTTCTAATGGTTCATAGTAGGGGAAAAGGTGGAGAGAGAATGAGGTTGGCTATGCTGGTGGAGTAGCAGTCTGCCCCGACATATTATATCGGCCGGGACATTTGAAAAAGATTGATCTGGCCGGTGGGCACTTTGTCTGCGTTGGACATGAACCCATGGTTCCAAATAATCGACACCAAACTGTCAAGCATTTTTTGCTTGGCAGTTTTTATATTGTGTGGCAAAATCGGCGCCCACTTTCGGGGAAAGGAGCGAAAGGGGACGAAGAAACCGCCTCCGCGGGTAGGGGAGGAGGTGATTTGATGGAGACCACACAGGCCACTCAGAAAAGAGTCCGTTACCAATTTGAGATATTCTGCATGAAGGTCATCGACGGAGAGCGGTGTGATTATCTCCGAAAACTGATGAAGAAGATGGGGTGGGAGTCCTCGTTTTCAGATTTGCCAGAAGCTGTGCTGACCAGTCTCTGCACCTTTGATAGCGATCCGGCAGAGCAGTATATCTTCCATGTCTACGGGCATCGGATTCCGATTAGAAACGACCGGCTGGCGGAGATCCTCCTCGCACTCGGCGATGAGGGATACAGCATCCTGCTGCTGTACTACTCCCTTCAGCTCAGAGACCGGGAGATCGCTTCGCTCCTAGCGCTTTCCAGATCCAAGATACAGAAGGACCGAAAGATCCTATTCGATGAGTTGAAGAAACGGATGGTGGAGTAAGATGAAAAGAAAAAGCAGTATCCCAGAAGAAAAACTCCTGCCCTATGAAACCATTTGCGCTGCGACCAGAGGTGACCCGGAGGCAATGGATGAGGTGCTGCGGCACTTTGACGGCTACATATCACACAAAGCCACCCGCATCTTTTACGATGAATATGGCCAGTCCTACTGTGGTGTGGATGTAGAACTAAAGCAGCGCATCCAAAACAAACTAATTGCCCGCATCATGGAACGGTTTAAACCTGAGTAAACATCCCCGTAGCCCCGGGCCGGGTATATGGTGTGTCCCCTCCATCTATCCGGCCTGGGGATTTCATGCGCCATAAGGCAACTTGGGTTGAATAATCAGCCTGCTATCCGTGAAATAGGTATAGCAGATGCGACATAATTGATGCGTTGGTTCTCAACATCCTAATGTATGGACTCCAAGGAATGGGAAATAAAATTGAAATATTACCGTTAATGCCTGTGGGGTAGGGGAAGGCAGAGAATACAGTTAAAGCATATTTTCAGGTTATAAAAGAGTATATTAACTTTCTAAAGAATCGAAAGAAAAGCCACCCCAGGGGTGGCTTTTTAGTGTGTATCTTAGGGGGGAGACTTCCTTAACTCCCATCTTCCAGGTAGTCAGCGACTTATCGCATTTTTTCGGGCTGATATGGCCGGGACACAAATTCGGCGCAGTCATCCGCCTCAGTGATATTGGGCGGACGGTCATGGACAAGTGAGAACCTGCAGATTCCATCTCGGTTATAGGCACAGGCACGGGACTCACAGACATCACGGTTATCAACTCCTCCATGCTCAGGAGTGGCTTCGCCTTGTGCATCTGTACTCAATTTTTCAAAATAAAATGGGATCCCCGCTTGAAACGGGTAGAAGGTGAATGTGCCATCTCCCCATTTTCGGATGGCATGGCCGCCCTTTGCTTTGCGGAGGACAACCCGTTTAGACTTCGAAAACAGATGGGAAATATGACTCGCGCTGTACCGGCTTTCAAATTCAACGAGTTGCAGAATATATGATTTCCCAGTCTCTTTCACATCCATGACAATGCGGTATGCCTTGAGGATGTTTTCTGCATTTTCCGCTTTGAAACGCCCGAGCAGGGGGCCGGGGTTACTGCTGTCCATCGTCACGGTCCTCCATTTCCCTATATTCGCAGTCAAGGAATTCCTCAAAGCAGGGCCATATCTCCGTGTTAAATCCATACTCAAACTCCCAGTCATGGAAGATGGACTCCAGACTCAGCTCCGGCGACTCTTTTCGGAGTTGTTCCAGTTCGTCTATGAGATCTTTGAGTGTGTACCCGTGGGCAAGCATCCATTCGAGTTTGAACCGCTCATATGCAGCCTGTATTGCATTGGTTTCTGGCATTTCAGCTTCCTCCATAGCACGATTTGGATTAAAGGTCAGGCGCTTCGTTCCGCCCTTGTGAGCCTCCCGGAGGTCCATGCGCTTTTGTAGGTTCCGATGCTTGGTAGCCGATCCAGCAGGCATTTTTCAATCCCCTTTAGATAGGCTTGATAGTGACGGGATTGAAGGCCAGCGTAACTTTGACACCATGGCGGCTCTTTCTGGATGAGTTCCACCGCCAGCGACCACTCGTTGTCCTCAAGGCAGATATAGAAAAGTGGGCTCTCCAAGATGGCCCGCTGGCTGCGGGAGATCCACCGCTCCGGGCGGACTCGCTTGAAACTGGGGAACATCTGCAGAAAGTTCGCCGTAAAGCACTCCAGAATGTCCTCCTCTTCCAGTTCCGTGGCAAGGTCATCATAGAGCCAAGTGCCATCCGTCAATTCTTCATAGTCCAGATCCCGCATCAGGCGGGGCTCCGGGCAGTCGTCCGACGCGGCGTCTGCCCTGCGGAATACATGGAAATCATCATTGTCAATATAGTACAGGCCCTCGTAGCGGCCAAACACACAGCAATTCCCGCACCCCACTGCTATCCCTCCATTGACGCCAATTCGTCTAAGTAGGTTGCCTGGAGATCGGCAATGTGGAGTTGTAGCGCCAGCGGACAGATCGTATAAACTTTGCTGGTGTTGCGGTCGGTGAAGTCGCCCATATGGAACCGGATGGCCAGCGCCTCATCGCGGGTAAGATGCATATGCTCATTGATCAGAAAGACCGATTTCTCACCGTGGCCAAAGGGAAATTTCTCATCTACCGTGTAGAACGGCACAGATTCCAAGTCGTAAGCACCGCGTTTATCAAACTTCGTGCCATGATCGGAGTAGACCTTCTGGTCTTTGAAGTCCAGCTTATAGGACTGGGTCTTACAGATGTCATGCAGCAGGGATACAATGGCGACGGATTCCACCTGTTTGGGCGGGAATAGCGCGTCCGTGCCCAACTCATTCATACAGTTGCGGCACATGCGCTGGAAAACATTCAGGGAATGTAGCACAAGGCCGCCGGCGAAACTGTTGTGGAACTTTGTGCTGGCAGGCGCCTCGAAGAAATCGGTAGCCAGCAACCGGTCCAACAGCGAGTCTGAGCCAGTTCTGTGTATATATTTCTGGTATGCGGAAATGAAGGTGTCTTTTGGGTTCATCATAAAAATGCTCCTTTTCAAAGTCGTTTTTTATATCATCGGTGCGCCGCAGGGCGTACCGTAAAAACAGGGACGCCCCGGCCGCAGATGCGTCTGGGGAGATCTATATAAAAAAGGCATCCGAAGAATCCTCTCCGGACGCCTTGTGACTTCAGTATCAGATTGCATGTGGTCAAAAAGCAAAAAGCGCCCAAAGGCCAATCGCCTTTAGACGCTGTGCAACACGGATGACTATAATTGCCGGAAGCAATTTCTGATACTGATTGACTTGATTATAATGCAGATCGCGCTAAATAGCAATACCCTTGCACCAAGGATTGCAATTCGGGACATACTCTGCTATACTGATACAAATTGATACTAAAAAATATCAGAGGTGAGCAATATGGAAGCGGCGCTGTTTGCGAAGATGATGTCGGACAAGAGCGTGACCGATCTAAAGAAACTGGGCTATAAATATCCTCAGGCGGATATAGCCGAATTTATCGGCCTGTTGAAAACTGGATTTTACACAACGCTGCCGATGAAGGACTTCAATGGAGAACCTCTGGTCTATCTGGAGAGTGTAGCCCAAGTCCACCTTTCGGCCGCCAAGATCTTGCTGACGCCGCACAATAGCAGCCAGCACTATGGTATCAAGGCCATGGAGGATGAAATCGTATCGACCTTGACCATCGAGCAAATCGACACCTCACGTGACAGCGTCCGGAGGATACTCACTGGCTATGCGCCGGCCAGCGAAACTGAGAACCGCATTTATGGAATGAAGAAAGGGGTGGAGTTTATCGCAGACCCCAACCATCGGATTACGGAGGAAAATCTCCATCAGTTGTATGAGATGACGGTAGGGGACTTTCTGGCAGGAGAAGATCGTTTGTTGCCGGGCAATTACTACCGTCACGACAGCGTCTATGTCGTAGGCGACAAAGTGGAGCATATGGGGCTGCCTTGGAAGAAACTGCCGGAATATATGGCGGATTTGATCGCCTATGCAAATGCAGAAGGCTCAGACAATGATTTGTTGAAAGCGGCGCTGCTTCACTTCTATATCGCTTACCTGCATCCTTACTTTGATGGAAATGGCAGGATGGCGCGGCTGCTGCACCTGTGGTACTTAGTCCAACAGGGGTATTCCTCCGCGCTGTTCATCCCGTTGTCCAGATATGTGGAAAGGAGCAGGAGGGGTTACTACGATGCCTACACACTCACGGAGCAGAATGCCCGCATCAGTGGTGTTTTGGATGTGACGCCGTTTCTGGTCTATTTCATTGAGCATGTCTATCATCAGTTGGAGGATGTGGCATCTTCGGCCTCCGCAATAGGTGCCTTTCAAGCTGTGTTGGAGCGGGGCGGCATTACAGAAAAGGAGAAGGACCTGTGGCATTTTGTCCTCTCGGCCTATGGCAATGGCGAGTTCTCCACAAAACAGTTGGAGCGTGACTTCGGTAATGCCGCATATGCCACTATCCTCAGTTTTGTCCTAAAGTTTGAGGAACTCGGACTTCTACAGTCTCAAAAGTATGGCAACCGGGTCAAATACAGCCTCCGACAGTGCGGCTGATCATAAGCGTATTTTCTTTGAGGCAATAAGCAGATTTTCACACTCTAATAAAAGAAAAATGCGGGGTATCAGGATATGAGTCATAAACTATATTCTTCGGATTTCCAGCACCCGGATACAGGCGTGTTAATCCACTTCGTTTTGGATGAGGATGCGGAACTCCTTTGGCTGGAGCCTTGTGAGGCCACCTGTGAACAAAGAGAACGTGTTGAGTCTGAATATCAGGAAACCTCTGTATGGTGTAAACTGTTGGGAGAACATACCTGCAGTTCGGTCGCGGAGGCGAACCGGCTCATACAGTCCAGATACTCAAAATATCTGGCGAAAAACGGCTGCTTCCCGACGGACTGATTCAGTAATGGCAGCGTTGATAATTGGAAGTGCGCGAGCGATTCTACTTTCTGCTTGCAATCTCTGGAGTATTCCGATATAATTCAAACATACAGTATCCGTTGTTCGTCGAAGACGAGCACAGTAACCGTGTTTCAAAGCACCCGGAAGCCGCAAGGGCTTTTGGGTGCTTTTTGCGTTTCAACAACGCAGATTGATTGAGGACAGTATGTTCACAAGGCGCATGAGGTATTTCAGCCCATGTGCCTTTTTATATAGATTTTCCCTGCGGAAGGCGCCGCAAAATAAGAAGGGGGGACAATAAATGAGGTTTTCAAAAAAGAAGCGAGAGGGGGACAGTTTTATATAAGCCAAATTCTGTATTTTGATATGAGAAAGAACTGCCGCCCCCTGGCCCCGTGCAAGCATAGAGCTGGGTTATCTGGGAAAGGAGTACTACTATGAGCCACACAACCGAGCAACCTGTACTGGAGCCATCAAACCCACAGGGACTCCGCATCGGCGACATCTGCAGCTATTCCTTCGGCGAAAAGAACAGATCCTACTCAATTGTTGAGATTGTCAGGATCCTGGATAACCCATATGGAGTTGCGGAAGTGAAATTCCTTGATGTGGTCGTGGACGACAGTGGGAATGGTTACTTCACCTACCTGCTGAAGACGAAAAAGACCATGAACGCAAGTCTCAAGTACCTGAAAAGGGTATGCAACGAAGATGAGGCAAGGTGAAAGCCGCTGAGCAACAGAGACACCATGCACATTGATAGGAAAGTCGCCTATATGACGGCTTAAAGTATAGAGAGGCGGATATGTTTCGCCCCTCTATTTTATTGGTACAGAATTGGAGGAACAACCATGAGATATTACAGTACACAGCGCCCGGTCGGGCCGGGGACATTCCCGAAATTGCCGGAAAACAAAGTTTTGGAGGTCCATAACTTCGATGCCAAGACTTTCTGCGAGGAAATCGGCCGGGAGGCATGGGGGTATATTGATTTTGAGTCGCCTCTTACCCAGGAGCAGGCCGACAACTATGAACTGATCGCCCCTGGCGTTGGCTGTACAGGCTGTGTCAATGAGACGGCAAGCCGCGATATGGACTGCTGCTGGAACTGCAGCAGGAACCGGCGTTCCAAGAAAGACCTGTATAGGCGCAGGCCAGCAGGGGGATGCAGTCGTGATCGACTATGCAAAGATCCTCACGGAACTGGAAGAAGAACGGGCCGCCTGCCAGTACGTATACGGCGGCATGATCCCGGCGTTCTATACGCAGGCGCTTCACAGGGCCATTGAAGCCGTCAAGGAATGCCAGGACTGCGCGGCGGAGGCCGGGCGCATGGCTAAGGAGGTATCCCGGCATGACATGGCGTGACGAAATCGACATGGAGATCCGCCGGCAGGCCATACGGCTCTACCCGGACTGTGCCGCCCTGTTTGAACTGCCCCGCAGAGTCTACGCACAGATCATGCAGGACAACAGCATGAGGAGAAAGCCCTACCGGGTGAGCGAGGTGAAGATCAGGAAGATCATTGCTACAATGCCAGAATTTCAGTGAGAGGGTGGAGCGCGACATGTATCAAAGAGTTTCCACTGAGGAGTTCTTCAAAGTGATAGGGCCGCTTAATGTAACCCTTGAGATCAGAGGAAATTATCCGTATAAGACCCTGTTTCGTTTGAAACAGGGTGGAAAGCTGGTCGGATTTGAGGAACACGAGAGATATTACCTGAATGTGGAGGATACCAGATCATGAACCAATATAGGGAACTTCTCCAGAAGCATCAACAGGAAGTCAACGTACTCCCAATCCGCTATGCGTTTGGAGAGCAGCAATTTCGGGAGATGATGAATGCCTGGGGCCTTGACCCGGAGAAAGACCTCGACAAAATTTACAGGCTTGGAGATGCAGGCGGTTTCTATCTGAGAACTGATGCGCGGCTTGTCTGTGATACCTTCTGCAGGCTTAAAGAAGAGCGGGAAGCCGCCATTGCAGAGGACAAGACCGGGGATGGCTTTATCTATCAGATGTTCCTCTGCGAGTTGTCCAACCACGAATACAACTATACCGAGGATGTGGAAGAAACGCTGGACGCACTTGGGTACACATGGGAGCAGATCATGGCAGATAAAAGGCTCCTGCATGGACTCAAAATGGCGCAGAAGAAGATCACAGGGCAGGGATAATGGCATGTATTGTAGTTGCCATACGGTATGGACGGAGAGACCGGTACTGTAAATGTGGTCCTGCTGATTGCCAGAACCAAAGTTATCAATCACTTTGCCGGCGAATATTTCTTTCTGAGCAATTTCTATACCTGCCGTGTGGCATTTTACGGCATGTGATTCCCATCAGTAGAAGCCGCTTTCCAAGCGGCAAAGTGTGCGGCCCCAACGACCGGGTGCAATTTCTGCACTTGGCGGCCAACCAGGCGAAGAGGCGCGGGCGTCAGATCAAGATGCGTCCAGATTGGGAGGACCGCAAACTGACCATCATGCACAACCTGCTCGTCCATAAGTTCAACGAAAACCTTGAACTGATCCCCAAACTGCTGGATACCGGCGGCGCGGTGCTGGTGGAGGGCAATACTTGGCATGATAATTATTGGGGATGCTGCAGCTGCCCCGGTGCGGAGGCAATCGCGGACGGAACAATCTGGGACGCCTGCTGATGCAGCTGCGCGCCGACTATACGGAGTCTATCAGGAGGTGAGTAAGGATGCAGTACTGTATGACAATGGAGCAGACCAGGCGCATAGCCGTTTTCTTCGACTCAGACGATGATGAGGCGGCGATAGAAAAAGCCAATCAGATATTGAAGGAAACACCATCTGAAGATTATGAATCTGGGGACAAAGAATATGATTATGCTCTTTGCAACGTGGATACCGAGAGGACCATCCTCGATTGGGATTAAAGAGTATGGACAAAGGAACGGCGAAACCAAGCTGAACATGGCTGCAGCATAATGTTTACAATGTAGAAAGGATGGATCACATGAAGCGTGGAATCAGCGTTACCCGTGATTACGACTACCATAATACCCCATGTGTTGTCATCACAAAAAAGCGTGGGAAACTGACGATCCCTGAGATTACCGATATCCTGCATTATGAAGACCAACAGCGATGGAGTGGCCGTTATGCCCTTCTCCTCGACTGTACAGAGGTAACAATGGGAGGTAACGGTTGCCTGGATATGATGGATGAACGGCCCGGAGATGCTGTGGTGCTCTACGAACTGGAGGAGGGTGAGCCCTGTCCGGTATGTAATGCCTCATTGCCGCCGTTCCAATACTGCCCCACATGCGGCAGTGCGTGGGCGGAGAACGGAACGAATATTGAAACCCACTTAGCTGACATGCAGCAGGAGGCAAGCCGGAGCATCAAAAATCCGGACGCTTCAGAGGCATCACGCTTGGCGTGGTACTGGTCGCACATCGGCTCTATTGACCTCGCCCGGCAGTTGGGCCTCATTTCAGAAAAGCGTCGGCAGGAACTCTATGAAGAGATGCGGCCGCTCAAACCGGCCATAACAGTTCCTGTGGATACAGAAGGGGTGAACAGGCATGAATAAGTCCAATGAGATCATCCAGATCACCAGTTCCGTGCTGGAGCGGTATCGCAGTTCCATCCCCCGAAAGGCATTTGCCGAGGCGATGGAGCGTGTCATTGAGTTAGTGCTGGGGCCGGGAGAATGTCCGGCAACATCAGACTGTCCCGGGCTTGTTATGCTCCGGTCGCCGAATATGGAGGTAGAGCATATGGCACAGCTGATCTGCGGTGCCTGTCCGCCGTTCCCGCTTGAGTCTGGCGATTTCACATGTGACAAGTACAATTGTAAATCGTGCTGGGAAGCCTGGCTGACAACTGGCAAACCTCCGCAAGAAGAAATGGAGGCCGTAGGGTGAAGCCATTCCAGAATACCGCTCTGCTTCGGCCGTTGACCATCGAGGAATTACGGTTGGAGGATCCGGAGTGGGTGGATGATCACACCATTACCTTCTATATCCCCTGTTGGTTCCATGTGGATTCCGTTTTTGCAGGCATTCATGTGGAAACGGATCAAAATGATGACTACATCAACCTCTACTGCATTTACGACACCCGGGTACAGAGCGTCCGTCTGTCCATGATCTATGTCAATAACAGCGCAAAGAATGGGGAGCAGGACTTTGAACTTGAGGTGGAGATCGATGCGACAACTTCGAAACTCCTTCTGAATCAGGCTGTTGAATGGCTCCAGGCAGAAAAAGCGTATTGAGAACTCAGTTTTTGCCTGGACCATAGATGCAACCAGTGCTGTGCGGAGTATAGGGATATCTCCATGCTCCGCACAGCATTCAGGATATTCCGAATAACCAGATTTGGGAGAAATCAGACCATGTACAACGAGAAAACAAAGAAGATGAGGTATGTGCTTAAAATCGGCCAGCTGACCACCACCTACGACAACTTTGACGATTTTGTCGAGGCTCTCCGTGAGGAGGCCGAGGACCGCGAATTCAATCGGCATATCGACCTCTACGTCAAAGTCACCAATTTATTGTAATGTTGGATAGGCGTTTTCTGCCATCGCAGA
Source organism: Clostridium sp. DFI.5.61 (assembly GCF_024462915.1). NCBI lineage: Bacteria > Bacillati > Bacillota > Clostridia > Eubacteriales > Clostridiaceae > Clostridium > Clostridium sp. DFI.5.61. Next base: position 53,461 of record NZ_JANGBZ010000011.1, on the reverse strand, counting down.
GATATCCGTTGACAATGAAAAAAGGAGGGAAATCTTTTATGATTCTCAGCCCCAAATGGCAACAGACCTATGAAGAAGCTCTGCAGGCCATGAAAGATACTACTTACTCCCAATATTCCCTTGCGGATGTATCTACTCACCATCATACAGAGGAACTGTTAGAAGCCGCGCTCCGTAACAACCGGTGCAGTCTGCGCGATATTCCTGTGGAAAAACGCACACTGAGGCTTTGTCATGTTGCGCTTGAGTGTTGCCACTCGATAAATGTTCAGTATATTCCAAAGAAATATTTTGATTATAATTTTTCGTTAAAAGCGGCTAGTTACTGCCCCGCCACATTGAGTACGATTCTCTATTTCTTCCGCGATGGGCGGTGGAAGGAACCCTACACAGCAGAAGACATACGTATCATTGCAGAGGCAGCCTGTCCGGTTGGTCTTGGACAAGTCCGTCTCAACCAATTCCGCAATAAAGAACAAGAGTTGAATGGGCGCACATTCGAACGATATTGCTCTGACGAATACGGATTTGTACATCGGGCTCATTCACATATCATCCGGCAGGCTTTGGAACTTTACCTCCACGATGCTGAAAATAAAAAGCATTTGACAACGGAGGCCCCTCTTGCAATCGGTGGATAATCCGGCTATAATAAAATTATATAGTATCCGTTGTTTACCACAGGTGAACATAGTAGCCGTGTTTCAAAACTCCCAGGGATCATGTGATCTTTGGGAGTTTTTTGTTTTCGGCCATATATAGGCCGTCCATATGGATCAGGCCAATCAGGCACCAAGCGCATGGATCAAGAACAGATCCATGCGTTTGTTTTTATATAGTCCCAAGCAGAACACTGAAAAATTTATAGGAGATGTATTACAATGTTGAAAATGCTGAATGCACACAACGCGATGCGAACTGTTCTTGAAAACCGTCGAATTACGCTGGAGTTGGCGCTCCGGCAACTGGCGCAAACGGTGGGCGGCCAGGCTCCTGATCAAGAGGAAATTGCCGCATTCTTTCATGATTTCATGGATGGGTACTGGGATGCCTTTGAAGAGGCGACTTCCCATGATTCCGATGATCTGAGAGAAATCGACAGACAGATCCTACAACTGCAGGAAGAAATCTCGCGGGCTTTGGGGCCGGAACATCAGGATGTGCTCAGCCAGTATGAATGCCTTGCAAACAGCCGTATGACCAAGGAGTTGGACCATGCTTTTTTAATTGGCTACCAGACCGCCATCAGGCTCCTTTTAATGGGTGTCCTGCCATTGCCGGCTCTTGTAGCCGATAATAGCACAGGCGAAGAAAACGGGAGGTGCAACGACAATAAAACCTGATTGGATTATCCACTACATTCTCAGTGAGAGGCCGAGCAGCCATACGCATGGTCTCAACCGATACGGCAGTTTGGAACTGGAACTTAATTTGCCCGTAGTGCAGAAAAAAGCGGCCATGATACTCAATCTGGTGGGTATAGAGATTGCGGAAAAAGGAAAGCGATACCATTCTGGTGACCGGGAGGATGATGTGTTCACACTTCCGTGCTATCTGTTCGAAACAAGTCCCGCAGTGCCGGATGCTTACTTTAAGCGTGTGCTGCGGGTTCTGATCTGCGATCCGGACGGGAAATATCCCTGGGAGGATGGGTGTGATCCCGGCTACGCCGCACAACTCAGCGGCGGCGAGAAACGGGAAATGGCGCGGATATACCAGCAACGGTATTGCCAGATACAGAACTGATAACGATGAGCAAACCGTATGTAATCCAACAAATATATTTGGGGCTGGGCGTGTGATAGTGCATCCCAGTCCCGAGCCTTTTATTAGGGAGGAGTCCATGAATCATAACAAAGAATTTACCAGTCTACTCGCGCAGACTGCTGAAATCACCCGCGGCAGGATCCACAGGCGTGAGGTCTATCGGGATTTTATCGACTACTGCGCATTAAACATTTCTGTTCAGACTGACCACGTACATCAGGAACGGAAGACATCCTTGGACAAACTGCTGAAGCGGTATAAGGAAGAAGAACGGACCGCGTTTGCACACACATTTCGGGAACTCGCTCACACTGTTGTAAGGAATGTGGAAGGTGGCATCTATGAGGATCTGCTGGGCTCGACTTACTGTGAGTTCGGCGCAGACAATCGCGCACTAAAGCAGGATTTCACTCCGCAGGATGTGGCAAGGCTGCTGGCGAAAATCACAACCATCGGCAACCATTATGAACTGCCCTCTGAGGGGTTCTTTACACTAAATGACCCTAACAGCGGTAGTGGGATATTGTTGCTTGCAGCGGTGGAAGAAGCAATAAGAAATGGGCTCAATCCATCCGAGCAGCTTGTCATTCAGGCATCTGATTGTGACATTGCCTGTGCGCAAATGACCTACATCCACCTTTCGCTCTATGGGATTCCCGCTGTTGTTGTCCAAGGGGATTGCATCTCCATGAAAGAATATAGCCGCTGGTACACGCCAGTCTATCTCTGGAGAAAATGGGTATGGCGTGCTCCAATGTCCTTTGGCACCAGAAGGAACCCAAGTGATGAACAACTCAAAATGTTGACGGAGCCGATGTATGCGCAATGCCGGAAACTGGATCAGTTTTTCAGGAAGGAGGTGAGCCAGCGTGGAGCATGAACTTGTTTTTTGGCTGGAAGTTTCCTTTCAGAACGGGCCACCGCGCATCGAGGCTGTCCAGGCCCGGGATAAACTTGACGCGCATAGGGCGGTTGCTCAAAAGTATGGGGCGCAGTATGCAGGATCTGGCATCCTGGGGAATACACCGCAGAGCAAATTGATCTATATCGCATCACCCTATGCCGGGGACATCGCGGGGAACACACAGTTTGCTATTCAGTGCTGCCAATTTGCCATCCAACGGGGTTATACGCCAGTCGCCTCCCATCTCATCTACCCGCAGATACTTGACGATACGATCCCAGAGCAGCGGGAACTGGGTCTCACATTAGGATATCACCTTTTGGCGGCCTGCAGCGAGATGTGGGTCTGCGGAGAGCGTATCAGCGACGGCATGGCAAAAGAAATCCACCATGCGGAGAGGCTGGGAATTAACATCCGGTATATCCGAAAAATTGAGGAAAGTTGAGGGGGAATAGGAAATGAGCGAGCGATTTGCAGAACAACATGGGGCCCAAGGCGGACGCACCACCGGAGTGAATCGCTGTGCGTCTTCCGGCACAGAGCGCCAAGGTCAACTGGCTACGATCCGGGAGGTCCTGGAACTGCTCCGGAACGGCGGCGCAGACTTCACGGATCTGGAACCAATTCGGACACGGTATCGACAGCAGTTTGGCGATGAACGGTGTCAGGTCTGTCCTGTCTGCCATAATGGCTATCTGGGCGTTGTGTTCCTGCCCGTACAAGAGGGCACACTCTGTCTGCCGTATGACGCTGTTACCAGCGATATGATGGAGCAGTTTGTGCTGGATGAAGCGCATCTGCTGGACTGTGAGGAGTGCGGCCAACTCTTACAAGAACTGAACACCCAGTATGCTTCCCTCTCTACAGAACTAGAGACAATTCATGCAAAATTAAAGGGGGACACCTCGGGCAGGAAGGAAAAGAGTCATCTGGAGTCTGTTTTGGAAGAAGTAAATAAATATGTGTTTGAGGCAGGCCACTGTGTCTCCGTTCAGAGGCCAATCAACGACATAAGCAGAGAACTGGTGCAGGCGATGGCAGAGGCGTATGAGACGCCAGTTTATCTTGGGACCTATGAGAGCGACCAACTGACTCCCTACACAGGCCAGCAGATCTGCAATTTCCAATACAACTTCTGCGTGCCTGTAGACAGCAAGGAGTTAAAATGCCGGCTCCGCTTCGGGATTCATAGCGCAATGGAATTCGAGGGTTTCTATCAGCTGCTGATATCCCTGGGCGGCCATATCTTATTTTGGCGGTAGAACAAATTGGGCGGTCCACCGAACATTCGGTGGGCCGCCTATCAGCGTACCGCAAAAGAGGTGTCCGTATAACTGAGAAGCACCGGAACATGGTTTGCGGTATTGTCGGTGACGGTTGGAAACCAACACCGGATAGTACGAAAGGGCGGTGCAGAGAACCGGTGAGCAAAGCTGCTTTAATACGAACCGCTGTCATGTTCGACGCAGAGGCATTTCTTTAGACTGAAAAAAGGAGAGATACTGTGCAAAAATTAACGATCCTAAAAAAGGTACGAGGTGTTATGACTCGGTTCGAACCTTTGACAGAGGAATTCATTTCAGCACAGTCTGAGGATGGATTAACCTACTCAGAATTATCTGCTGTGCTTTCCTCCTATGGACTGGATATCAGGAAGGTGGTCCATGACCCAACAAGACAAATATTCAACACCTATTACGCAGACTACGATCAAGGCAAATATGCAGCTATTTTTCTGCAGCGTCAATACATCCAAGATACTGGGCAGGCAGAGTTACGCGCCTTGACCAAGTATGGTGGGATCTGCCCTGAACTAGCAGCTGGAGAATGGAAGAGTTTTTATTTGAAATGCGTACCGATGGTCATGCTGATTTATGACTTTCAGCGGAGATACCGCGATATTCCTCGGGAGCAGGTGTTTTCCATCTGGCATGATATTTATAAGCGAATTGACTATGCGAATGATATGTGGCCGCCGGAGGTGTTGGAATATGTGTTTCAATACGCACCGCCCACTCCGCTGCCTCGGCCTGATGCAGACGGCCGTATCACAATCTACCGCGGCATGGGCACACAGTCTCTGCCGCCCGAGCGGGCGATCTCTTGGAGCAGTCACCCGGGAAATGCACTCTGGTTTGCCAATCGTTCTGGGCAGGGGACCCGCATTGCAGTAGCCCATGTCAAATCAGAACAGATTATCGCCTATTTTCCTGGGTATTCAATGGAAAATGAGGTGGTTGTTCTGCCGGGTACCATATCGGACTATGGGTATGAGGATATGATCCCTGCCGCAAAAGAGACTGTCCCTCAAATTCTGGCCCCAACACTGGCGGAGTTTCAGTATTATGGAAAGCAGGCACGGTTGCTGGGCTACCAAGAGGAGGCATTATTCCAAGTTCATGGCCTGAAGCATATCCTGCGGGTGCTGCTGCTCTCGCTTATTTACATTCACAATGCAGGGGATCCTTTGAGCGAGGCGGACCGGCAAATCCTGATTTATTTCAGCCTACTCCATGACATCGGACGGACAACGGATGACCGGGATGATAGCCATGGGGAACAGTCTGTTGCTCTGATCCGTAAAAAGGGAATCCGCTTGCGTGGAATTCGGTTAAGTCGAAAAGAATACCGAATCGCGGAACTGGTGATCACCCACCACTGCCACGATGACATCACTGGTGTTGCGGCGATTATGTCTGAGCCTGGACTCTCACGTAAGGAGAAAGAGCGGGTGATTCACCTATACTACATCTGCAAGGATATGGATGGTTTGGATCGTGTTCGGTTCAATGGTTTGGACTATCGTATGCTGCGCACAGCGTATGCCAAGCGGCTGCCGCTGGTCGCTGGCTGTCTGCTGGAAGAAGATATTCTGGCGGCGTTGGATATGGAGATACCAGAGTCGTAAATAGGAATAGCGCGGGGGTCCGAACAGGTCCCCCGCGCTATTTTTGCGTTCATTTGGTGCAAATACAAATGATTGCAAACCGGCCTCAATCGCATACCGTATGATAAAAGGCTTCGATCTCTTGGAGATCAGTGGTGCGGCGATGGATAGGCAGCGAGTTCCAAGTAATATCGTGGTATCGCTCCGGCTGGGTGTCCCTGAGACGGCTGTCGATGATGGACACGATCCCGGTGTCGCTGAAATTACGGATCAGTCTGCCGATTCCCTGCTTGAGTTTAATAATCATTTCTGGAACCCGGACATCCATCATGGCGTCCTTGGCAATGGAGGCCTTATACTCAATAATAGGATCGGGTACCGGGAATGGCAGGCGGAAGATGACAAGATTGGATAGACTCTTGCCCTCAATGCTGATTCCCTCCCAATAGGCCCCAGTCCCCAGAAGGACAGAATTAACATCATTTCGGAACGCCTGCAGAACACGTTCTTGGGAGGCACCGTTTTGCTGAATGAGAATTTTGTATGGAAGATTTCTGCTTTGAAGCGCTGCATAGACTTCTTCCATATCCGTCTTGGCGGTAAACAGCACCAGAGCCTTCCCCTGAGATATATTAAGGACCTGAATAAGCCGCTCAACACCCTTCTCAATGAACGCCTCATGATCCCGCGTTGGGTGGGGCAGATCATCGCAGAAATAGATCATGGCATGCTCATCATAGGGGTAAGGAGAAGGATGGGGCTCAGACAAGATACCAGTTCGGCCCACAGGAAATCCGGTGTTGTGCAGGAAGTAGGCGTATTGATTTTCTAATGGCCCGCCTACTGCTGAAGTCAGTGTGGCAGAGGTCAGGATGACTCGGATTTTACTGCTGAAATAGAGTTTTTTCAGAATGTCTTTGGTGTTTTTGGGGCAGAAAGACAAATCCGCGGTCTGGCCTCGGCGTTCCAGCCACAATAACTGCCTGTCAAAATCTGACGCCAGTTCTTTGAATGACTGTGTAGCGGCGTCCAACTCGTCGGCGCCAGATGAACTGTCACCTCTGCGATAATCCCTGCTGCCAAAGACCTGGACGGAACTGGACAATTTTTGCAGTTGCCTGGAAACTGCTCGGATTAAGTCAACTGCACCATCCTCATCGCGGAAAAAGAAACGGTCGGCATATTTCATGTCACGGGCCGGCTGCGTAATCTGCATACGCATCTGCGAGTTCAAGTTGCTATAAAGGGCACGAACGGAACAGACCACATCATCCGCGTCCTCAAGGATAAATTCCCGCTCCTCGCCTCGAACTGATTTTACTGCGGAATTGATTGCGTGGATCAACTGGCGCTCCCCAAACCGCTCTGTGGTTGCGCTTCGCACCTTATCCTCCAGATTGTGGGCCTCGTCAACCACCACAAACTGAACCAGATCGCTTAGCAGGCCACCTTGGTCACGGCTCCGCTTGAATAGGTGCGCCGTCAACAAATCCTGATTGCACAGGATAATACCGTTTGTAAATTTCAGTTCGTCACGGAGTCTGGCATATTGACACTGCGATGAGAACGGGCAACCAAGACAGGCACGGCGGCTGTATCGTACAATATTGATTTTCTCCCAGACATTGGCTGGGATCGGGGGAGAGAAAGCGCGACGGTCTTGGCAGCCCTCAACAATCTTCTGTTTCAGCCGAGCAAACTGCTGGCCTTCCGGGGAAGCAAAATAATCGTTGGCCCGCAGTTGACAGACATAGTGTGTTTGGCCTTTGGCCAAAAGCACATCGGGTGTGACATTGAGCATAGGACTAAGCCTCTTTATGTCATCCATCAACTGTTCCTGCAGTGCGATTGTAGATGTGGCAATGATAACTGGGAGGCCTGTTTTCTTATTATATAGAAGCAAAGGAACCAGGTACGCGAATGACTTCCCAATCCCTACACCAGCTTCAACTGCGAAGTGGTAATTTCCGCGGACGGCGTCCAAAATTGCAAACGCCATATCCTGCTGGCCTTCCCGGGCTTCCAGTCCATATTTATCTGGAGCCTCATCCCAGAAAAAAGCTGACACGAATTCACTGATTTCGTAGATAATAGAGTCCCATTTCTGCTTTTGATTCTCATTTGTACGGAAGATAGAAAGATAACTCACAGGCAGGTTTCCTCTCTGCGCCCAATTGACATGAAACTATTATAGCACAATTTGAAAAGAATGAAAGTGGCGATTCTCTTTAGGCGTTGCAGACAGAGACGGGCATCCTTGGCAAAATTCGCCATCCAATGATGTAAATATGCTTGCTGCATGGCGACATAAAAAGAGCGGGGGCCGACTGGCACCCCGCTTAGCAATTTAGGCCGATGCAATGTAAATGCAGAATTCTGGTCACAATACCCGTATCACAAATTTTATTGGGACCCGTCGTGAGTGTTTTGGGGCTTGTTGAATCGCGTACATCTACAGTGACCGTATGGGTCACTGGTCCTAAGCCAGTAACTATCGACTTGGACAATGCGGCCGCAATTCCGACACAAGCACTTCCACCGGACATCGTGGCTTCGAATGTGCGGATTTGTCACACGCCCGATGACAAGGAGATACCCAAATTCCTGACCAGTCAGGTCATACTTGACTGGAGACTGAGAGCAACCGCAGGACTTTGTTTTCCCATTGCGAAGGCTGGAAGATAAAACAGAAACCGTATTACCACACTTACATTGGCAAATCCATTTTATGCGGCTGCCGGGTGCCGTTTCATCCCTGCGTAGCACTTTCAGGCGTCCAAAAGTTTGACCTGTCAGATCAATCAGGGAGGGGGAGCGCTGGTGTTTGAGACAGCCACATGACCTTGTGCCGTTAGGCCGCATGAGGCGGGTGGATGATACAGTTGTCAAATTACCACACTCACATTGGCACAGCCACGTTGGGCGTCCGGCCTTCTGATCTTCTACTCTTTTGATAACTGTCAATTTCCCGAATGTTTGGCCGGTAAGATCCTTGAATTTTCCCATGGTTCTACCTCTTTGTTCGTAGAATGGAATGTGGATATAGATGAGAGGCGCAGACTTGATTCGGTATCTATGCCACAGAGATCTGGCGGGTCATAGAGATTCTGCATGATTATCACCCTGGTTATAACTGCCGTAATAGACAGTGTCTTCCTCTGTGGAGCAATAGACGCCGATGCACAATTCCTGCCCCAGTTCTTTTTCAGGATTGTGTTCAACGAAGCAGACTCGCTCGTTTTCACCATCTGCTTGCACGAGGTCAATGTTGATGCAAGGGTATTCGTCCTCAGAGCATATTTTGACCTGGAGTACAGTGCCATTTGGCATGATAAGAGTGTCTGCGGGGGTCTTGGCTGTTTCCGCTACCGGCTCAAACGCAACCGGGATAAAACTGGCGGCAGAACAAAGGAAAAATTGGTTTTCCAACTGTACTACGTCGCCCACGGACAGACTGCGGCTGGTCATCGGATTTGGGCGGTCATCTCGGTTATAGAGACAATAGAACTGCTCTAAGATATAGGATGTGCGCAATTGAGGCTCCTTGGGTAGCATACCGCGGATCTCAATCTCTCCGCTGAACACAGGCATATAATACTGTGACGGGACAGGACCGGAGAAGGGCTGCTCACAGTCATACATCTTTATAAGTAGCCCGTGCTCGTGCAGAGAAGCAAACGGTGCCTGGAAAAGCGCGATTTGAACATGCTCCACTGATTCAGAAATGTCACCAGTCTGGCCCGCGCTATATGGAAATTCAGGCGTAGAACAACCAGTTTCCTGCCGCTCAGCCAAGCAACTGCGACAGATATCGCCACCGATAAAATCACTGGATGCCTGATAATGACCAGATCCCTCAGGATGCTCCCAGGTTAGCATAGCACCACAGATTTTGCAAAATACAATGTTTGGGCCTTTTGTGATGTTTTCCATTATAAATCAAACCTCCAATTTTGATTGTGCGCATGTATTTTCGTCAGTTATCGGTGTTTTTGCAAGCATATTCGTTTTTTCGCGCACGGGCCGTATCCCAATAAGGCAGATATTTCACACCGCTCAGCGTCAAATAGAAGCAGTTGCTGGTAAGACCATCGTCGATCTCTACAATTTCCCCTATTTTGACCATGACCCCCAAAAGTTCAGATGCACCTTTTCGCTTCGCCATGGAAAAGAATGCTGAAGGAGTCAAGTTTACTGTCCCAGATAACCGCACGGCGTACTGGTACCCGTCGGGAGGCGATTTGCGTTTGAGTAGGGTGTGCAAGTACCATGTGTTTGCGTCCTTGAAATCATAAACACGAAATTCACATGGCTTTTTTAGTTTTGGACACCAATTTGGCGGGTAGATTTTGGGATCTTTTTTCTTAAACATACGGTATTTCTTTCCGGCTGTGCAATACTGCTGACCAAACTGCAGCACGATATACCCTTCCTGACGGGGTTCGCCCTTGAGATAAGTCAACCGATGCGGGCACCTTGAACAGTGGAATCTCTGAATCCCTTTTGTACCCATATTAGACACCGCCTTTATTGTCTTTCTGCTTTTCAGAAGGACCGGAGGTGCCATGATTGCATTCCGGCGTTGGAAAAGGAACTCCTACAGCGAGTTTTTTCGTGTCATAGAGGTAGATGGGCTGGATCACCCAGTCCCAATTACCCGCAGAACCAGCATTGAGCCAGGCAGAGGATCGGGAGGCTTCAAACTCGTTGCTGCTGATTTGACCGTTGCCGTTATCAAAGGCGGTCAGCACATCGTCATACTCCAAGCGGCCGTGGGTACATAAGTCCTGCAACATGGACTCAATGGCCTGCCGCTGGGTTGGATAAAGAGACGGCTGTAAGAATTCCCGGTCACTGACACATTGCAACTGATAAAAGATCAGGCAGCACTCGCCGGGGACCCAACCATTCGGCTGACGCATATAGTGTTCCAGTCTGACATGGGGATCTTTGCCGTTCAGGCATGTACCAAAGATGGAGAAACCGAGGCGGTTGGGCAGGAAGGCTTTGTTATTGCTGCTGACCGCGTAGGTGCGGTCGAGTTGTGTATAACTGGGATTTTCGAACGGACCAAAGTCAGAGAACGTGATCAGCCCATCCAGATGATATCGTGGATGATTTGCCTCATGTGCGGAAAAAATCTGCGCCAAGTCGAGATATTTCATGGTACCAGTCCTTTCATTTTTAGATGATCTGAGGCTTTTATAATGAACGGGCCTTGCGGCCCGGAGCAAAGGGAATGCTTCCGAGCCGGAAGCAAATCTATATAAAAAAGTGAGCAGGGATAGGGATATCCCGCTCACTTTGTTGCCAGTGTTGGCAAAAAACAAAAATGCCATCGCCCCCAGGGTGATGGCATGGATGAAACACGGTGTACTTTGCCATATGGCACAGATACTGATATTTATAATATAACGCATTCAAGCACAAAAAGCAATCCTCGCTCGATATGGAGAGGTAATCGGATAAGGCTTGCATTTCATCTTGTGGTCAGGTATAATAATGCCATAAAGTATCCGTTGACTGTATCTACAGTCATCAGTAGTCGTGTTTCAAAGCGCCTAAAGGCAGACTTGCCTTTGGGCGCTTTTTTATATATATGGGCCTTCGGGCCACAAGGAGGGGCGCCGAGGTGCGTCCCTCTTTTCATTTCTTGTGAGGGGGGGTGAATGATTTGGAAACTGAGCCGAACGCAGTGAAAGGCAAAAAGCAGTCAGATAAAACTATCTTTGTCGTGGTCGAAGACGGGCGTGTCCAAGAAGTATACGCCTGTGCATCCTTGACCGGTGTCGAGGTTGAGATTCTGGACAAGGATGATGCCAAGGTATCTGAAGATGCCGCATGGCGCTCCACGCTCCAGCGCATCGCTGAGGTAGCGGAGCAATACACACAAATCTATTGATGAGGGATCAGGGAAAGCCTGCACAGAACAGGAGTTCCTACAGATGTTGGCTGATGCCGGCATCGAAGCCCGAACAGTCGGAGACCATACAGAGCACAATCATTGCGGGAGTATCCGAGTAGCGGATGCTCCCGCAGTCTATTAGTAAGGAGAATGGCTATGGATATCAGAGCATTGTTGAAGCAGGGCAGTTCGCTGGAAGAATTGGAGCAGTCTCTATTGGATTTGGACTCGGAATTTGACTTCAAATGCCGCCATTGCGGCAAGTGTTGTAAAAACCAAGATACCGTTTTGTTTACTGCCCGAGATATCTACAATATCGCAAAGAAACTTGGTAAGACCACAGAGCATGTCATCCAGGAGTGCGGAGAGGTATCGATTGGATATTCGTCCCGGATTCCGCTGGTCCATATGGTGCCAATTGGCCCGCAACGTCGTTGTCCATTGCTACGGGATGATGGACGCTGCAGTGTCCATGACTGCAAGCCTACAGCCTGCGCACTGTTTCCTGTAGGGCGTGTCGCATCCATTGAAGGTGTTTTGGACAAAAACATGGAGGTCACAAAAGATTGCGTCAAGGTTCGCTATGTGCTCAATGACTTTAATTGTGGGTCAGCAAAAAGGCATAACACAATCCGCAGTTGGTTGGCTAGGTTTCAGATACCGGAAGAGGATGATTTTTTCCTTGAATGGACAGTAGTAACCGCAAATCTAAGTGTGATGGTGAATAAAATGGAAAATCTCCATTTTCCATCGAGAACGCTTGAGATGGTGTGGAACATCATCTTTAGCCTTCTCTATGTTAACTATGACACGGGAAAAGAGTTTATGCCCCAGTTTGAATCGGCAGCGGAACAGCTCAACGCACTGTGCAGAAAATTTTGGAGTTTGGAAGCGGAAGAAACTGAGGACAGTTCCATCGACAAACCGAAAATGCCGGATTTATTATAAAATGGAAACGAGTGATCTGATATGGAGAATGACAGCAAAACCATGTCCGCAGATAATTGGGGTCAAATCATTCGAAAAGATGCAAGAGGTTGCTTTGTGGAGATCAAAAATGACTGTTTCCATCTGGAAAAAGTCCATCTGCAATTTGTATCCTATGATACGTCACTGCCGAAAGGTAGCCGATACACCAGTAATATCAATATCTACATTGATGTGCCAGAATTTCTCGCATTGACTCAGGAGGCTGCCTCCGGCACCCTGCATATGCGGATGCAGCAATATAAGCAGGAAAAAAAGCAGGAGCCGCTATATGAACATCTGGGCGGCACCTCGGCAAAACAGCTGGCCAAGTACGGCAAATCTCGGTCAGACGGGAAGAGCCTGTCCCGGGTCGTAAAACTGACGATCTCAAGCAAGTCCGACTACTTTCTCACTGCGGATAGCGGACCAGGGGAGGAGAACAAAACCGGACTGATTGTCCCCAAGTTTGGGGCAAACCCTGAACAGCATGTTTCTGTGATCCTCAGTTGGCGCCAGCTCAACGAACTACTGCTGACCACGGCGGAGCACTACCGCGCCTGGCTCTCTGCCAAATACACTGCGGAGTGGGGGGCAATCCATGGGCCACGGATCAATGAGCGAGAGAAAAAGTCGTCTGGACGGTCAAAAGCACAGGCACCGCCGCAGCCAGCACAAGACTCTGCATCGAGGAAACCACCGGAGCAGCCGGTGCCGCCGGCACAGCCACCTCAGTCGGTACAGCCAGCACGGCAAGTAGGATTTGCGAGTGTATTTGGCAGTATTTATGGCAGTGGAACTGGCAAGTCTGGCGCGGGTGACAGGCGGATGTTTTGATGTTATAATCATAATATCTACTCCTATGTTAAGCGACGGACAGCGATTACGCTGGAAATCAAATTGGAAGAAGGAGTCGGTATTATGAAATTCTGTCCCTATTGCGGCGCTTCCCTTGTAGGAGGCGCCGCCTCTTTTTGCGCCGAGTGCGGTAAACAAATCCCAGTACATGGGGCAAAAAGCACATCCATGCCTCCGCTTCGGAAACATCGCTCTATAGGAGCAGAAAAGCGGCAGGGCTCCCACCCCGCATCGAAGCACCCACCAAAACAGAAAAAGAACCCTATGGATATCAACTATGATGGGTACTATAACGATGTCAAGCCCATTGACGCTGGGCAGCAAAGAGACCGTTTGGATCCGGAGTTGATTAAGAAGGTCATCTTATTGGTGGCAGGGGCGCTTGGAGTCATCCTGCTGGCCATTGCATTTATGGCACTGTTGTAAAAAGGACCCCACTCTTGTGTAATAGGGCAAACGCAAATAAAGATGGGGTGAATAACATGATGTACTTATCCAAGGGATTAGCCGTTCAGAAATCAACCGAAGAATTTCGAGTGTCCCACTGCGGAAAAGTTTTTGCTTTGGGGCCGGAGATGGCGAGACTATGGACAAATGCCCAGCAGGCACCCAAGGAGGTGCCTGCCGGGAAAGAGAACTACATCCGGAGATTGGAGCAGTCCGGCTTGGCCGCCACCACGAAGGAGCGGGGGGATCTGGCACATTACCGGCTCCTGTCCGGCTGTATTATCTGTCCGGAACTCGATTCGGATACCAAACCAGTACAGACGGGTTATGACGGTCGCATTTGGACTTGGATTGAACAGGCAGGACTGCGGCTGACCGCCAGCGAATTGATCCGGCTGGAGGAGCAGGGCACAAAGCCGGTGCCTGCGCTGCTGGGAGAACAGGGCCGCCAGGAACTCACTGAGCAAATCTATTCTTCTAAAGAGTTGATCTGGGATGGAACGCTTGAATCAGAGATGGAATGGTCCCCGGCACGGGACGCCCTTGTGATGTCGTTGCTCCGTCTCCTGCGCATGGGCAGGCTTTTTTTGGTGTAGAGGAGGAAATGGGTGTGAAACAGGATGCTTGTAATATCCCACTTGCACTTCAGCACCAGATGCTGATACAGGCGGCGCTTTCTGTGCTGACACTTGTGTTGGCTGCCCTGGCGATGCTTTTCTTTTCCATAACAGTCTCCGTACCGTTCCTGTTGTGTGCGGTTTTACTGGCATTCAGTGCCTTCCGACTTTATAACATCGGGCGACGCGGGCAGTATCTTGTGCTCGAAGGCACGGTGTTGAAGTTAGAGCGTACGCCGTTGCGTCTGCGGCCTAAGGCGATGTTGATGGAAGTCGAGGGGAAAGCTCTGCTGGTCGTACTTCGCAACCGGCATATCTCAGTGCGAGAGGGAGATGCACTAACTCTTTATATTGCAGATACCGCGCCGCTTTATGAGTGGCGTGGTATCCATCGGCTGCATTCCTATCTGGCCGTTGTGCCAGCGATACGGGGAAAGGTGACGTAACAGGTATGATCTATCATATCTTCAACTACCGCATCCAGGGGAAGTGGTACCGGGATAGCGCCACCTATTCAGAAGCACAGTTTGAGCGGATCATGGAGGCATTGGACTGGAAACTGCCGGTCCATATGCAGATATACCACTATGGGAGTCCTGACCGAAAATACTACGATCTGACGAATGCGATAGTAGTCAAGCGGCCGGTTCTTTCGCTTGATCCAATGGCTTTAGCGGTTTCTCCACAGGAAAAACGTACTTCTGTATATGATAAGCAGCGGGAAATCAGTTGGCCGGTGGTTCACAGGCTGGGGCGTTTTCTGATTTGCCAGCCTGACGATGATTGGCCAAGGTTTTGCTATGCCGATGGAGATCGGTTCAGTCTGATTACCCCGATGGATATTACTCCGGTGTCTATCAAGGAAGCGATGGAATTTGTTCGCCAGAACCATCGCCACTGTTCCGCCCCGCAAGGGCATAAATTCTCCATCGGCCTAGTTGCCGGCGACGGAGCGAGAATTGGCGTTGCCATTGCCAGTATTCCAAAGGCAAGAGCGCTAAACGATGGACGTACATTAGAGTTGAATCGAATATGTTGTGACCCTGTGTACCGCCACGCCGCCAGCAAACTCTGCGCAGCTACCATTCGTGTAGGGAAGGAGATGGGATACCATCGGTTTGTGACCTATACGCTGCCGCAGGAATCAGGAAGCAGTTTGCGGGCAGTCGGGTTTCTGCGGGATGGGCTCACATCGGCCCGGCCATTGGGGTGGAATTGCCGTAACCGCCCGCGGCGAACTCCTGAAAAGTATCCCACAGGCGTGAAGATTCGATGGATTCTGGAAACAGGATAGAGGAACATGCGCGGGAGAATATTGACCTTTACTATTTGCCGTGATATAATCAAGTCAATAGTAACCGTGTTTTCGTTGAGAAATCAAAGTTCCCGTGTTGCACAGTGCCAGATAGCGCGATTGCGCTGTTTGGCACTTTTTTGTTTTCTACCCGTAAAACACGGGTTTGAAATAAAATCGTTTGAATGCAGGGCATGACCTGCGGAAAGGAGAAAAAACACCATGATGAAGATCTTTATTTCAGATGCCGTTGTGTCCAAAGGATATGACGGCGCACCGGCGATCCGCTTCTTCAATAGCGAGAACGGCGGCGAGTTTGCTGTTTTCCAAGTCGGAAACCGCAAATATGATAGCCGTGAGGAGAACAATCACCGGTGGGTCAACCTGAAGATCAAGGCTTTTGGTGAGATCTGTGAACGCATCAAAAAGATGAAACTCAAAGAAGGATCGGTCGTCACAATATTTGGTGACTATGACGAGGAGCGCTGGACAGACAAGGAAAGCAAGGAAAAACGCTCCAGTCCGGTTATCAATTTGGATGACATCCAGTATTCCTACAGTGGAAGCGGCCAGAAAAAAGGGCAGAACGGCGGAGCGCAGGATGGAACCGGACAAGGCACGCAGCAGGACTACCCAACTGGGCAGTCCCAGCCGTCATCCTATCCTGCAACTGGACAGTCTCAACCGCCGGCGGCCCCTCCTGCTTCGTCTGGTGCCATGCCTCAAGGCTTTACGGGCTACGAGAGTTTCAGTGGCGGGAACAATCCCTATTTCCCAGGCTGAGTATGCAACTGGCAGAGCCAATAAAATATAACTATAAGCGTCAAAGAGCGCACATGAAGTCGGAACCATCCACTCCATGTGCGCTCTTTTTTGCATTTTAGGAGGGGTGGGGCTGAATAACCGGTTATTTCGGAAGAAAAGCGCAAAGAGCAAAGCCAAGAAACTGGAGATGGTTCTGCGCCGGCTGACCCGCGGTACAATGACTGTGGAGCAGACACGGCAATTGCAGTCCGTTCTGGGATACAGACGGCAGTATCAGATGCAGGTATGCTCCTCTAAACAGACTTTCAGGAGTGCGGTAGCTCCATCTCAAGACGTTGAGGAGAAAAAGATGGTTCTTACACTCTTGGATGGCAAAGAGACCACTGAAAATGCGCTGCTGGCAACACTCGTCTGTCGGCAAGTCCTAGGGAAGATAGAGAGCACGGTATATTTCTATCTGCCAAAACAGAAGGAGGTAATGCGGGATGACCCGCGAGCAAAAGAAGCAAAAGAGAAATGAGGTGCTGACGATCATGGGGCTGATGGCGCTGCTGGTATTTACCACCCGGCTGTGGCCGATTCTGCTGTTGATGATGATCGGCGTATTTGCCTATGCGCTATGGCTGCTGTTCCATCTGGAAAAGCAACCCGAACCGCCATCGCCGCTGCTTTTGGGTCTGCCTGCACCAGTTTCGGAGGAAACGGTACTGGCCGACGCATTTTCGCTACTGCAGAGGCGGATCACTGAGCAGATCGTTGCCCGGTACCCTGACGCCAAATGGATTTGGGCAGCAGCAGATGCCCGGGAGCGTTTTGAAAAGGGCGGAGAACTGATTATCCTGCTCAACCGCGCCGGAGGCTATCGAATGGCAATGGTTCTGGTAAACCACTTGCAGTTTTGCGGCCTTGACTATACGGCAGCGGAGCAAACGCCACCGCCTGTACCTGAGACAGAACTGGAATCAGAGGAGGATGATGCGCCGAAGCCACGGCAGGAAACTGTAGATTATGGACTCTTAGCATTTGAATGGGTGGACGCAAATCTGCAAAATCTGAATGCACAGTGCAATGAGGTAATTGCGCAAGGCAAAGACACCTTCCGCATTTTTGCCAGCCAACTGCCCCACGGTGATAGTTGGCCGCTCATCTGCAAGGAATTGCTGCGCAACGGATTTGCCTCAGCTGAGCCTCTGGCGGATGGCATTCAGGTACAAATCAAAATAAAATAAGGAGCGTGATCTCAATGAGTTCAAAACTGTTTTCCTTTTCCAGACCCTTACCCGAGCCTTTTGATAAGGTCAAGCGGAAGGTCAAGGTATCCTCCAAGTATGGAGATGGGACGGAGTCCACGCTCTGCTGCACTGTGGCTAAGGCGGTCTTGGCCTATTTCAAGTGTAAGTATGGCGTAGAACCCGGCGCCGTTGGGCTCTGCGGTTCCAAAGGCGTGGCGGAATATAAGTCTGATTCCGGCCCTGATGACTACCATTTGGCCGTCTACGAGCCTGCTTCTGGCTCCGTCCTTGCCAGTCTCTATAACAAGGATACGGAGATGATCGAAACCTACGCTATTCGGAATAATGGTCGGGATGGCGCGGCGGTTCTCATGGCGATGCTCCCGGCCCTGATGGTGGATGACGAGTTCAAAGAGCACCTGATGGAACTCGAAAAACAATATCAACTGGGATTCCCTGATATCAATCAGTCGACGAATGATCTGGCCATTCTCTGTGATAACGCCTACCGGCGGGTCAGCGATAGCAGTTGCGGTGCGCATCTGCCGGTCAATATCGACGGGTCGGGGAACCTGATGCGGGTTTCCACTACTCATATTGATGCGGGGAACTTCCGGCCGGACAGCGTGCTGGCTGGTATGTTCACAATTCTGGCCACTTCCAGCGCTCCCGTAAAATTGGAGATTAAGGAGGCCACGCCGCACAGCGATTTCATTGGCAAATATGTCTTGAATCCGGCACGCATTCTTACGCCTCATGAACAGGCGCTTGTACCTGTTTTGGAGCCTTGGTATGTGTTGCCGGAGGAGGTCATTACGATCTGTAAACACGCGAAAGCATCTACTGGGCGGTCGTTGCCCATGCGAAACTTCCTGCTGCGCGGCCCTGCTGGTACAGGAAAGACAGAGGGGGCCCGGGCAATTGCGGCCGGGCTGAACCTGCCGTATATGAAGTACACCTGCTCTGCCGGCACGGAGATATTTGACCTTGTCGGACAGGTGTTTCCTGACACAGATGGACCTTCTACTGGCGATGCTGACTTGGACCAACAGCGGGAACAGCTCAAAGAGATGGGCGGAATTACCTATGAGAATGTGAAAAAACTCATGGGGTTGCCCGATTTGGATGACATGGACTATGACCCCGCCGGCACATACCAGAAACTCTCCGGCATGGAAAAGCCCGATGCAACGTCACAGGACTGTATGAGCCTTGTTATGGAGATGGTCACCAATAAACTGCAACAACTGTGCAAAGTGCAGCCGGAGTCATCCGACGGCAGGCAGACCTTTACCTACATCGAAACGGACTTCATCCGTGCGCTCAAGCATGGATATTTAGTAGAACTGCAGGAGCCCACCACGATTATTCAGCCTGGTGTGTTGGTTGGCCTCAACTCTCTTTTAGAGCAAAAAGGGTCCATTACCCTGCCAACCGGCGAGGTGATCCATCGTCATCCGGACGCAGTGGTTGTGGTGACTACCAATGTCAGTTACGAGGGCTGCCGCGGCGTAAACCAATCGGTTCTTGACCGCATGAATCTCACTCAGGATATCGAATTGCCGGAGCCGGAAATCATGGCGCAGCGCGCCATGAGCATTACCGGCTGTGAAGATGATGTCCTGGTCGGACGCATGGTACAGGTGGTATGCGATATGGCCGACTATTGCCGGAAAAATGGGATCTCAGACGGCAATTGTGGTATGCGCAGTCTCATCGACTGGATCATGAGTACAGAGATTACAGGGGACCCCTATACCTCGGCGCGCTATACCATCGTGAGCAAGGCCACATCGGATGAAGAAGACCGGTCCGCACTGCTTACCACTGTGTTGGAGCCGATTTTCGCACCCAAACAAAAGAAGGCAGTTTGATCGAAAGAAAAAAGGAAAGGAGGACCGCTACTCTTGGCAAGAGTGAGTCATAAGAAAATCAAGCAGTTGATTGCACAGAAGCAGTCGAAAATCACTGACCGCCAGTTTTTTACCTCGCGTATCCTGGCCAATCACTTCGCGGATATTGCCGCCGCACAGACACGGCGGTACGGCTATCGGCGCAGGGTAAAGTGCAGCATCATCTGGAAGCCCAAGAATCCGAGCCTGGCCTGTACGGATAATGCCCTGATCCAGATCAATGCCGGCAATCCTCAGGTGACACGGCAGAAGGGGCGGCAGGCGCGGTACGAACAAGTCTGCGGACTATTCGCCCATGAACTTGGGCATGTACTCTATACGGACTTTCTTGCATCGCAGTCCTATCACAGTTTTCAAGAGATCGGCAGGTGGTTCCCGGAGAATCCGCCCCTGCGAAATGCTGCAGAGCGAGATGCGGAAGCGGATTTGTTAGCCTACCAGAAAGCAGATCCAAAGAATGTCGGCCTGTTGGGGAGAATATCCCATGACATCCTGAACGTCCTGGAGGATGGCTATATCGAAAATCGGATGCTGATGGACTACCCCGGCATCTTGGGCAGCAGTCTGCGGGCGTGGCGCAAAAACAGACTCGAAAATTTTCCTACCATTGAGGATATGATCGACCGCGAGGAGGATGGCGGGCATATCTGGATGACCATCCGAAACGCCATGTTATCCTATATGCTCTGGGGTGAACTCAAGTATGGTGGGACGCCACTTTCTGATGAGCGTATACAGGTGGTGTTCTCTCTTCTGAGCGAGTTGGATACGGCTTTGGCCAGCCGGGACTACAAGGACAGATGCCGCACTGCCAATCTGATCCTGATCCGGTGCTGGTCCTATATCAAGGACTTCATGGAGTTCTGTAAGGACCAGGCAGAAGACACCGCGCCTGGCGGCAGTGGTTCCGGAGATTCTGATAACCTGCTGAGCAAACTCCTCTCTTCTCTCATGGGGGGCAGTGAGGAGGGATCCGGCGACACGGCCCCGGTGGATGCTGGCAGCACATCGTCCAGTCCTGGCGGAACAGCGACTGGTCAGCAGCGCGCTGCAACTGCAGCGTTAGCCGCCAGTTCCAACGACAGTGAGGAAAACGAAGGCGAGGATGCCCAAACTGGCTCTGGCGCTGGCGAAGAACCTGAGTCCGAGGAGGAAACAGAGACTTCGGCCGGCGGCGCAGCAGGGGAAACAGACGACAGTGATCAGAGCGCGGGCGACGAGACGGCAGTACAGTTGGGCGGCGGTCCAACACCCTCACACCAGAAGGTATCAGACCAGGAAGGCGGTCGCATCCCTCTACAGGAAACCAGCGAGGTGTCCGCTCCAGAGGGCGGTACCTCAGAGCGGGATGACGACTATGAGGGTTCAGGCTATACGGGAGCAGCTGCTGATATTGAGAGGCTGCTCAACCGTATCGCCGAGGACAGCGTTACCACTGACTTAGAGCGCCAGCGTACTGAGGAACTGACGGAACTCGCTCAGAGCATCTCCTATGGGGATATCCACGATGGCGTCAATAAGACGGTACACCGCATTGCTTCTGTCAGCGATGACATGAAAGAGAAGTACCAGTCCATTGCCGGTGAATTGCTGCACATTTCCAGGCAATTACAAAAGTCCGTCTTGCAGCAGATGCAGGACAGCCGGCGTGGGGGAAAACAGACAAGTTTGCTGATGGGACGGCGTTTGGACTCTCACGCACTGTTCCGGACAGATTCACGTGTGTTCTATAAAAATGCGCTCCCCAACGAAATGCCTGCGCTGTGCGTAGGACTGCTGTTGGACGAGTCTGGTAGCATGTCCTGGAATGATCGGGCCACCTATGCCAGATCAACAGCAATCATTCTGTACGATTTCTGTCAGGCACTGGGCATTCCCATCACCGTGTATGGACATTCCACCTCCGACCGCGTTGATTTATACTCCTATGCGGAGTTTGAGGCCATTGATCGGGATGACCGGTACCGGATGATGGATATTTCGGCTCGGGGCAGCAACCGCGACGGAGCAGCGCTTCGCTATGTGGCGGAAAAACTAGTGCGTCGGCCAGAGGATATCAAGTTGCTGATGTTGGTGTCTGATGGACAACCCGCAGATTATAATTACTATGGGACCGCAGCAGAGGAAGATCTGCGCGGGATCAAGCATGAGTACCAGCGCAAAGGGATTATCTTCGTTGCGGCGGCCATTGGGGCAGACAAGGAGAACATCGAGCGCATCTACGGCGATGCTTATTTGGACATCACCGACCTCACAAAACTGCCGATCAAATTGGCCGGCATCATTAAGCAGTTTATCCGCTTTTAACCACAGTAAGGAGTGGGCTGCATAACGTAGCGCTCCTTAACCTTACTTTATGCAGGAGGTGCAGTAAAATGATGGCTGAAAAGGAAATGCGCAATCAATTCAGGTCTGCCATCACGGCCGCCACAGTCTGTTGCCGCATGCCGGTGAGCGATGAAACAAGCAGCATCACACAATACTTGAAGTCGCTGCTGGACACGGCACTCGACGGTGCCGGGCTCTATGCGGATGTGATGCCGCTCCCATACCAGCCGTGTAGCAAACTACCAGTTGTGATTGCGTTGGACGGAAAAAATCCGCGGCTGCTTTGGTATTACAAAGGGATGTCTACACCGGCGCTGGCAGATGAACTGTATTGGCTGTTCTGCGATCTTCCGCTGGTCACTGGGCAAATTTCTGCGTAATTTACACGGCTGAAACGGCCAATAGCAAGGAACAATCAAATCTGTTTACAACAGTTGCAGGGCAAGGCCTTTCCAGGCCTTGCCCTGCCCATTTAAGGAAGGAGCGTCAACATGGATGCCATTACTAGAAATAACATCTTTATAGAGAATATGGAACTGATCAACCGGACAATGCACCGTCATCGGCTGTTGCTGTTTGCACTGCATCTGGACCGCGACGATGTCTATCAGGAACTGGCTATTGCCGCACTGCGGGCCATCGAATCTTTCGACCCCAGTCGGTCCAATTCTATCAAAGTCCATATCTGGGCAAAACTGCAGTACGCTATTTTGGACATTAAGGAGAGGCACAAGCCGCATGGCTTAGCTGCGTTTGACCGTTTTGGCACCAGTGTCTGGTCGCTGGAACTGGCAGAGGAATATGGATTCTCTTTAGTAGAGGCATCTTTCGAGGAGCAGCAGGATAGTGAACTGCACCTGCGGCAGGCGCTGTCCCGGCTAGAGCCTCAAGAGCGGCAAGCCATCGTTCTCTATCTGGACGGCAAAAGACCGGTGAGAAGGGCTGAGAAATGCAGTTTTCAGACGGCGCTGGACAAACTGCGGGACTACTATCTTGCTGTGCAGTATGCACCACAAGCCAATCAGTGATGAGGGTATAGAAAGATGAGTTATTACACAACAGGTTCGGGCTCTATCATGTTGCGGATTCCTTCCGATACCGCACGGCGACAGTTATACGATGATTTGCTGGGCAGATATGACCGGCTCTGCAGCGAGGAAATGAGCCAATGTGGTGAGCAGATGGCAAAAAGTGTCCAAGGAGAATATCAAAGGCGAAAATGCCAAATGAAACGCTACGATGATCCGCTTTGGTGGCTGACAACCGTGTTGAACGATGTCGGCTTTGTCGAACTTGAGCGTGGCATGGAGACGGACGATTTCTTCATCGAAATGACCTATAGCGGTAACTATGACGAGCGTACGGTTATGGATGTGTTGGACATGCTTGTGCCCTATACGCAAGAAGGCTGCATTTCCTATATCGGTGAAGACAATACTTACTGGCGACACCAATTTGTTGATGGAGTGTGGGTTAAACTGCGTGGGCAGATTTGTTATGAGACACCCGAACAATGCCGCTGCCAGACCTTCCCGCAAACACACGCTAACCTAGAGCGGTTGATTTCTGAAATCAGGCGTCATGCGATCTATGATAACAGGCCTTATGAGAAGAAAGCTCGTGTGTTGTTGGAAGCGTATGATCAAATGGATCCTGACGGCGTATTGCTGGCTCTGACAGGCCGCAGGCTTTATGAGCATGAGGCTGCCGCAGGTCTCTGGAAGGAGGACAAACAGGAGGATAAACCGTGAGGAGGTGTGTCAATGATCCCGCCTGGGCTGTTTCCACAGCCCAGGCGACCGGTATGTGCGAGGCCTGTCTCGGCTGCACAGCCCAGGCGCAAAAAGAGGAGAAAGACCGGTGGAATCTTGGCTTTTTCTGTATGGGAAATGGGATCACTGTCTGCAACCGGGTGGGGGTAGGCAGTGAGTGGCCTATGGTGGCGCATATCCGGTATAACCGTGAGGTAAACCTCTACTGTTGGGTCCCGGATACTGAGTTAGAGAGAATTCGGCACATGGCCGCCACAACGGAGCATATCGACAACGGCGAGTTGTATAGCCCGGAGACTACGCCGCCGCCTATTGAACCGCAGGAGGTAGTTGTCATCAAAAATTATTAAATTAAGGAGGTTGCTCAAATGAAGAGCGAAACAAATCCTAAGACTGTGATGCTGAAGGATTACATCATTGATATGGATAGCGTATCAGCGAAAGTCACCATTGACTATGAGGTTGTGCTCGAAAACAACACTGATTTCATCGTCAAGCGGCGAACACTGAAGACCGACCGTGAACTGGTGGTTTTGGTCAGCAAAGGCATCTTCTACATCAAAGATTGCAAAACCGATCATGTTGACCCGCTCACAGAGACCAACCTGTCTTCCTTCCTGCGGGACCTGAAGGAGAGGTGTATCACACTCCATCAGGTGCATTGGCTCCACACGGTATTCCGTGAGTCTGTAGACTTCATTATGAATGTGATCACCGATGAGAAACTGATGGATATGTGTCGCCACAATGTGCTGGTGAGTACACATTACCCGCACTGGTATGTGCCGTTTTGGGAGCAGAACAGCAAGCTTTTCATGCGCCTATATAACATGTTCCCCAATATGTCTGACCGGAAAAAATATCAGCCAAGCATTCCGGTCATTTTCTGGATCGAGCGGCATCACGGCGCGAACGAGGCGATGTACTTCGCTGAGAAATTGGTTCAGTCCGGCATTACAGAACTGAATTTTTCCAGTCACTACACCAACTACTATGATAACAACGCGATATCATCCAAGGAGATAGTATCATTTAAGACAATCATGGAATCTCCCTACAACATTAACCTGCGCCGGTTTATCGACTATATCCTATTTGATCTATATGCCCAGGGCTACTCCTCAGTGGAACGCACGTTTTTCAAAGAGTATATGGATTATCTGCAGATGCAGCAGGGCTTTTACGGGAAAGTCAAGGAGAAATACCCGGCGCATTTCAAAACAGAGCACGATATTATGGCCCTGAAAGTCAATCAGGCGAAACTGATCGCTACATGCGAAAACTTTTCTGAACAAAGCGAGGCGATCAAGGATCTGGCCTACACTGGGAGCAAATACAGTATTGTGATTCCCACTAAACCTGAGGAACTGGCAGAAGAAGGTATCAATCTAAGTCACTGTGTCGGACAGTATATCGAACGTGTGGCCAATGGTGAGTGCCATATCCTGTTCCTGCGGTACCGCGATATTCCGGAAGAGTCGCTAGTCACTCTGCAATTAAGCGGCAAGCAAATTTGCCAGGCTCAAGGTATGAACCGGCGTCCGCTCACCACTCAGGAATACCGTTTTCTCAAACAGTGGGGGCGGGAAAAGGAAATTGAGATTGCTGTATGAGCAGCAAATAAACTTTGAATACGAAAGCGAGAAATGGTTATGAAAGCAATCAGCATCGGCTCTCGGTATGAGATTTACGATGACACACTCAAGGCCTATGACGGCCTCCCGGCCCAGACCTATACGGTCTGTTTTAGCCAAATGACGGGCTTTTTCCTGAAGGTGCGTCCGGACCTTGTGGTCAAGGAACCGGTCTATGGCGTTCACCCGGAAAAAGCGGAGAAAGTGCTCCGGTCCTTCAAGGTATTCCAACGGAACCTGGGCGTGATCCTGAGCGGCGATAAGGGCATCGGCAAATCACTCTTCGCACGCCTCCTGTCTGCCAAAGCTGTGGAGGCGGGATACCCAGTTATCATTGTCGATCAGGCTTTCCCGGGCATTGCGTCTTACATTGAGTCCATTGAACAGGAGGTTGTATTCCTGTTTGACGAGTTTGACAAAACCTTTGGTAGCAATCATGATTCCGATCCACAATCCACATTTCTGAGCCTGTTTGACGGCACATCGCAGGGGAAAAAACTCTTTATTATCACCTGCAACAGCCTGCATGGGCTCAATGACTATATGGTGAACCGGCCGGGCCGCTTCCATTATCACTTCCGCTTCGGCTATCCTACGGGGGAAGAGATCCGGCAGTATCTTACGGATAAACTAGACGGTCAATACCAGAACGAGATTGAGAAGGTAATTCGTTTCTCCAACAAAGTTTCCCTGAACTATGACTGCCTGCGATCCATTGCATTTGAACTTCGCTCCGGTGAGTCGTTTGAAGCCGCCATTCAGGACTTGAATATCATCAACACCCATGACGAGCAGTATAATCTCACGCTTTACCTCAAGGATGGAGGCATTGTGTCTGCAGAAAATCAGCGCCTTGACCTGTTCAGCAGGGATACTAAGTGTGTCTATATGCGAGATATGAAAGGGCGCTATGCGGTTGAAGTTGAATTTGATATTTCGGAGAGTATTTACGACCCCAGCCGTAATTCCACTGTATTGCCGGGAGAAGCCATCATCGTACATGATGATCCCGAAGATAACGCTGAAAAACAGGATTATGTCCCGGATTACATGACAATTACCCGTGCGGTGGGGCGCAATATTCACTATCTGACGGCTTGATATAGCCGCATGGAGAGAGGAGCAGGGGATTCCCTGCTCCCTTTCCCTATTCAAAATGAATAGTCTGCAATAAAAAGTCGACAGGAGGCACAAGAAAGTGAAGCAGGAAAAACCGATGTGCTGGTGCTGCGTGTGGCGGGATATTACTGGACCCGACAACGATCCGACGCTGGGGTGCGGACATACTTCCGCACAAATCCGACGCAGATTTGAAGGCTCATCAACAGCCGAGTACTGCAAGGAGTATCTGGAGGATGACCCTGAATTGAAACTCAAGATTGACCGCATTACCAGAGAGACACTGATGAAGAACATCCACCAGTTGGTTGTGACCGATGGACACTATGCCGCGGCGGAGGCCATTGTGGACTACTTCAACCCGGAACGGTACGATACTCCGCAGGAGATCAGCTGCGATGACTTTTATTTCATTGCCCAGGTGAACTGGGGCGGAAATGAGGGGATCTATCTCGACTGCTATGCTGTTGGGCGTATCCGCCCGGATGGGCCGCAGAAGGACTGGCATCTTGGCACCTACAAGACGCTGGAGACTTCTTTAACAGCTATGCAGACCTTGGGTGCCCTGGGCGGTGCGCTGACCTACTATGCGCGGGAATACATCTGGAAGAATAATACGCTGTTTCTCAGTGAGCAGGAACTGCGCGCCAGGAAACTCAAAGAAACACAAAGAGCCATTCAGAAGGAGGACCAAAAATGAGTTATAGTACATGGCATAACTACGGATACGGGATTCGTGTGGACGATATCAAGGAGCAGAGCGTAGAGCGGCTGCAGGCGCTGCTGAAACTGGCGCCGGAACTGGATCAGAAGATTCGTGCCTGGTTATCGGAGTTAGATATTGCAGAACCAGACTGGGATGACTATATGGATTTTGACCAGGTCTACTATCTGGGCCTTGCCACGATTTTACAGCAGGTCATTGAGGAGGCGGAAGGCCTACGTCTGACTGCCTGTGATGATTCCAGTGGTGCGACTTATCTCATCTATCAGCCCTGCTACCCCTGGGAAATCACAGATAGAGAACGAGATCTGACCGAGGAAAGCCTGGTCCAGATGTTCAGCCGTTATGTCAACGTTTTGTCCGATGAACCGATTGAGGTCGGTTCGCAAGATGTGAAAAACGGCGGTTGATATAGGCCGCTGTAACAGGGAATCAAGGAGAATGGAGCGATATTATGCGCAATAAAAAGAATGACGCAAATGGGTTTTATCTCTGTATTTCGGATCTGGTGGTCGACGGTGTGCTGATGTGTACTGCCGGGAAAAGATACAGAATCCAGGATGCCGAGTCTGGTCCTGGGGAAGCACCGGCAGAAGTGGCAGGATACTGCGACATCTTTGGATGTGAAAATAGCGGAGTGTGTATGGCAACATGGCTGGATGTCGGAGAACACTTCCGGACAGATGATGAACGGTAAGACCGGAACTCGCGGTGGTCGGGATATTCTCGCGCAGGAAGAACTGTTTGTCTCTGATGAGATAGAGTATCCGGCCCCTAAAGGTTTAGCCAAGACTGTACAACAGGAAAAAGCAAGCAGCTGCTGCGATGCAGACACAGAGCGGGTATCTGCGCTGCGTCTCTACTGTAAAAAAGGAGGAAATCATGACATTCAAAGAACGGTTCCAGGCTAGAGAGTGTTCCTTCAACATGATCGAAGATTGGATTGAACTCTGGCATACGTGGGACATCAAGATGGCGCTTCCAGCCTTCTTAGGCCTATCAGAGGAAGAATACGGCGTTCTGCTGGTCGAAGGCTATGATGCGTTGGCCCGTCGGCTGAATACAGATGCGGAAACCCACTATATGGCAGTCCATTTGGAATGGGAAGACCTGGAGAATCAATTAAATGAACTGATTCGGTCACTGTTGTCCGCCGCATATACGGTTCATATGAAACGAAGCGATTTTTATTACTGGGATATAGTCCTTCACAAAAACGGTGAGATCAGCGAGAAAGACAGCGAATATATCTGTGAACGCCTTGATTTGAGGGACATTAGCACAGACCATTTTCTGTATAGTGACAGCATTGACCAGAACCAGGCCTGCGGCCTGCTGGAAAAGTTGTTTGGCCGTGAGATCGTGTCCAGCCATGCGGATGACGAGGGAGTTTGGTTTTTCCATAAGCCGCTCTACGCCTCAAGCCGGAGCTGGGTTGCCCAGCACGTCGGCCGCTTTGAACAGCGGTTAAACATGGAGATTGGGAACAGGCACTATCCGGCAACAACTGCGGAAACCGCTGCACACCAGTTATATGGATTTGTGACGGCACTGAAAGAACTGGGTATGGTAAGAGAGCATGAATATCCCATAACGCTCGACCATTTTACCAAGCGTCCCAATAGCCAACCGGATCAGGCAAATAGTTAAATGAATCGGGCGCAAGGGGGCTTCCTTTGCGCCCAATCCGTCTAAGAACAAGATAAGGAGAGATCAGTTGTGAAATGTAGATTTTGTGATGGGCAGGTATTTGTGGGCCATCAGGTCTGCCATCTGGATATTCTAGTGGATGATTCCGGTGCATTTCTTGATAATATGCCCGGCGGTGCCGAGGCATCCATCTATGAAAGCAACACACCTTTTGGACCATTTCAGTGCTGCGGCTGCGGCGCTGTCTACGATGAGCTGAAAGATGGACAAAAGGAAACGTCCGGTCCCATCGAAGGATGGAAATGGCCTGGAGATAGCCCGGAAGACGCAGATATAAAGGGGCTCATCGTTCTGACGATGATCCGGGAGCGGCCCTGTGAAAACGAGATCTGGGCCGATAACCTGTTTGTCCTCGTTGAAAAAGAGGCATTCCAGGAAAGCAACTCCCAATTTGTCTCCACTGAAACATTTGTGATGCAGACCCTGCGCAGTCGGGTCCAAACCTGGCTGGCGACCCCGGATGGATGGCGGAGCAACTGCTGTGCATCCAGAGATTATAACTGGGGGGATCTGATCAATGACCTGCCTTCTGAGCATATCCAGGTATTTTTCACTCGGGATGAAGCCAAAGACTATGACATTTTGGACTCCGTCAGTGTGCGCGTAGCCCAGGATGAATTGCTGGCTCCTGATAATGTGCCGGCGTCTCTTGTGCTGGTATATAGAGACGGCCACACCGACATTTTGGGGGTTGTTGTGGATTTTCAGGACGGGAGCATCTCCTCCAACAACTTTTTCAAGGAAACGGAAGTTGTGGAGGGCTATATCCAAATGGCAGATGGTAGCAGGTTAAACTGCGATCCAGAAAACGATTTTCGGTCTATTGCGGAAGTGTGAGGATGCAGTACGGCTATGATCCGAGGCTATTTGACATCTCTCGGATCCCAACCTGGGATGGGTTTGTTCAGGCGTGGAAAATATCATTATTAAAGCCCAGCACAACTGCGTGTCCGACCGTAGGACCTACGGCGGCCGTTTCATCCCCATCGTCCATGAATATGTTCTGCTGCTGCGGAAAGAAACGCCGCTAGTCATCCCATTTTTGATGACCTACCGTGTGAATAGCGATATTCGGGATATGCCCGGCGCCACATGGCGGGATATCATTGCCGACATACTGGAAGATTGCAATGGCCGCGCACCGCTGGAAGAGATTTACCGGCGTGTGGAAGGACATAAGCGGGCGCAGAGCCAGCAGTGGTGGAAGGAAAAGGTGCGGCAGACCCTGCAGATCAATCCCCGAACCTTCGAAAAGGCAGATCGTGGCATATGGTGTTTAGTTAAACACGCATGAACCGGCAGAAATACAACAACGAAGAGTGGAGGTTTTATATCAATGGAGTATTTTGAATTGCGAAATAAACTCTTTTTCCCTGTGAGGCGGAAACTGATCAACGACTATCAAATGGGGACGCTAGACTTCGAAAGATGCGAACAGTTAGTGAACGATCTCATTCTAAAAATTGGACAGTATATGGACACTGGGGTGCCGCAAGACGAGAGTATGGCGATTGTATTTGCGGAATTTCAAGACACGATTCAGGAACTGCGGCCACTGACAAAGGGATATGAAATCACTTGTGATACAAACGAGCAATTTCACATACCCCACGCACTCTATGTCTGTGTGTTTAGAGATTTGGTAGGGACAGAATTTGCAGATGAAAGTTATGCTACAAAATTGGCTGAACGTGACGGGGTCAAACTCATATTCGGGATGCCACAAGTGCCGGATGGGCTTTACTTGGATACCGAACAGAACCGTGAGATCATCCAGAAATACTTAGCACACAAGACGCCTACAACAGGGCGATCAGACTCTATTGATGAAGCGGCAGGGAGAAGGTGCACAATAAAAAGCAAGGAAGAACTCCTCATTGAGGAAGCAAATGCACTGGATTCTCTCTTCATGAGCATGAAAATCGAAGATATCAGTATTGAAATAAGGGATAATCAACTTGTTGCCTTTGATTCTGACGGGAACAAGTGGGTGGAAAATGAAATCTTCGACTTTGCGCTGAACGAGTGCCTTACTTTTGGCGCTGATGGGCATCTAATTGACGGCTATTGTATCAATGAAGAACTCTTGGATCAAATCCTACACTATGCGGCTCAAAGAGATGTCAAAATCGAGAGGATACCCTTGTAATTGTGGCAGATATGAAGATGAGAAAATGAAACTAAGTCACAGAAGGCCGATATCATTAGGAGGCTTCGGATGAAAAGAGAACTGTCGATTAAAGACGAACTGCGTGCAATCCAGTCCGGAGAACTTACATGCAGCCCGGAGAAACTGGCTGCATGTGCCGCATACTGCCGGAAACGGCTTGATATGCTGCGCAGGTCACTGGAAAGTCAGTCGGTTCCAGCGGCTTACATTGAGCAGGTGCAAGCCAATATCCATAGTTTTTCTGATTTTCTTGGTTGGGCGGAGGCGCAAAAGCCGGACACGGGTATTTCAGCCTATAGTGCTGAGCCGAAGAAGTCTTAACAGGGTAGTGTATGCGCAGGCGTGGTTATAAGCGTGTTGACGAAAAGGTCTGAGAATGATATAATTCAACTATACAGTATCAGAGCCATGCCGAAGGCGTGCATAGTTTACAGTGTTCCAAAGTGCCATTTGCAGAAATGCAGATGGCACTTTTTTTGTTTTTTGGCCATTTCATTATCGGCATAGACAGCGTTCCCAAAAGGGAACGCTGTTTTTGCATATCAGGAAGTTCCGGCTACAAAAAGAAAGGAGAACAAAACCATGGTGAAATCTTGTTGTGACAGCTATCACACCCAGTTCAGCGCATTCCCGGACATGCTCAGTTACCACGAGAAGATCCGAACTGACAGCCGCTGGGAGCGCACCGAGGTCAAAAATCTGGAGGTGGCGGCGCTGGATAAGGCATCGCCCCTGTTCAACGACACGACCAGTTTCGATTCCTCTGTCTCCCGTGATGCAATCGAGGACACGGCAGAGAATCTGAAATTGGCCATCAAAGTCAAGGACAAATTCTTCCCGCTGCGCGATACCGCTTATAAGAGCCTGCTGGACCGGGCGAAAGTCGGCGGTTCTGCACTACCCAAACTCCCGCGTGAAAAACTTGCGGAGTTGATCAATTCCTGCCTGGCGCTCCATAAGGACAGCGCCCTGTTGCTCGTCCGCGATGAGAAGGTCTCGGCCGCTCATTCCGGAGATACCCGTGACTACTCCGTGTTGGAGATCGATCAGTTACTGGACGGCTTACAGAGCAAGATGGACGAGCGGTTCCCGGGCAACCAGTTTTCCGGCGGTTATGTAGATCATTCCATTACAAGCGCCTCATGGACACTGCCTGACCAAAAGACAGAGTTGCTGGATACCTACACAAAATTGTTGGCGGCAGAGGGGAAGACCGCTATGGCCGCCAAGTTGATGCCTGGTATCCGCTTTTCTACATCGGACACCGGGGTGGCCTCGGCAAAGGTTTCGGCGTTGCTGGTGGGGTTACAGTACCCCATCCATATTGGCGGTATGATTTCCGTGGAACACCGCCGGCAGTCCAAGGTCCCTGACTTCGTGGAGAGCCTTGATATGCTGTTCGCTCAGTTTGGGGACTCGGTTGCCAGATTGAGCGGCCTGCTGTCTATCCACCTAGATCACCCGGTCAATGCCATGACGGCCATCTGCAAACGCCTAGCGCTGCCGAAAAAGGCGGCGATGGAGGCCATCGACATGTTCGAGATGGCGATTGGGGAAGACAGCGCCACTGCCCATGATGTGTTTGTAGCCATGCAGGAAATCCCCTTTATCCTCAAGACCCAGGGGACGCCGGAGAGCAAACTGTTGGCCCTGCAGGAAAATATGGCCCGGGCACTCACGCTCAAATGGCGTGACTATGACTATGCCCGGGAGGTGAAGTGGTAATGGCTGCACCTAATATTCTGTGCGACTGCACAGGTATGTCGAGAACGCGATGGCTGGAATGCAGGGCGCACGGTCCTAAGGGAGATATTGAGTATACCGTTGGCGGCAGCGATGTTGCCGTTATCTTCGGTTTGTCGCCGTGGACGACACCCCTGGAACTTTGGATGATCAAAAAGGGGCGCATGAAGCCGAAGCCGCCCCCGAACCCCGACCAACTGGCTATGGGACATATGTTGGAGCCGATTGCAGCGTACTTTTACGCCAGGAGGACGGGTAATGTCGTCACGGATGACAACTATCTCTATCAGCATGCTTATCTGAAATACGCTCTCGCCAATATTGACCGGCGCTACACGCGGAAGAATGACGGCGAAGGCGGTGTTTTGGAGTGCAAATCCCTGACATATCACAAGGCAGAAGACTGGGCTGACGGAGCTATCCCAATCTACTACGAAATTCAGCTTCGCTACTATCTTGCGGTATTGGATGAAAAGCACGGGGCTTTCGCGGCGCTTTGGGGCAACAACCCGGAGCACGACTTGGCCATGCCCCACATCGAGCGGGAACAGGGCAAAGAGGATATCATTTTTGAGAAGTTGGACCGGTGGATCTGGAGTTTGCGTCATGATCAGCCTCCGACTATGGAGGATGTGAAGCCGAAGCTGGCTATGGAGGCCCTGGCGCGAATTTACGGTGCCAGTCAAAAAGGACTGCCCACAATTGAATTTCCGCAAAAATTTGAATCACGTCTGCGGAAAATCGCGAGTCTTCAAGCGGAAAATGTGGAGTTAAAAAGTGCAATCAAGAAAAATGAGGAGGCTATAAAAGCACACAGCGTGCGAGTTGCAGAACTGATGAAGAATCATGAGCATGGGATCCTTACCACAACCACGGATAAGCTGTTAGTGGATTTTGTGACCGAGGTAACCAAGCGCGTGAGCTCGGACTATCTCAAAAAAGAACATCCGGACATCTATCAAGAGGCGCTGAAAGCATCAAAGAGCCGCAAGGTCAAGGTGACCATCCAGCCTGTATGACGATGGGCGGCGCAGGGTGTGCTTATGTGTAGAGCAGCCCTGCGCTTATACAAAAAACGGGCAAGGCCGTCTTTACGGAGCAAAATATGTCTTTTGGATCGGGGTATTCTGTGAGAGGATTTCAAGATACTCCGATTCCGCTATAAGGAGGAATCAATTCATGAAATGCAGTTTCAGCCGCCTGCTCTACCCGAAGACAGTGGAGGAGGCGCGGGACGGCAGTTATATGATCGCACTGTTCAGGCCCCATGAAAAGGTACTGGACGCACAAGGAAACAGACTTTCCAGCATCAAGGTGGTGGGGCACTACCTGCCTACCGTTTCTAGTGTAAAGGTCGATATGGCTGGACATTGGAAGAAAGATGCCAGATACGGACTTCAGTTTGAGATGGAGTCTTATGAGGAACTGGTTGAATCCAGTAAGGCCGGGATTGTGTCCTACCTCTCGTCGGGGATGATACCTGGCATCGGGAAAAAATTGGCCGAAAGAATCTACGATACTTTCGGGGAGCAGTCCCTGGAGGTATTAGACCGTGATCCTACACGGATCGAGGAGGTATCCGGCATCAGTCAAAAGAAAAGAGACCAGTTCTGTGACGCCTATATGGAAACCCGCAGCGCCCGCAAATTGATCAATATGCTTGCCCCCTTTGATATCAGCGCGATGCAGGCCATCCATCTGAGGAGGCAACTGGGTCTCGATGCGCAGACATTACTGGCTCAGTTTCCATACATGGTATTTGAGCGTGATCTGATTGATTTTGAAACAGCAGACAGGCTGGCGCAGGCCAACGGGATCCCGATGGATGCGCCGGAACGGCTGGATGCCGGCTTGCTCTGTACGCTGAAACAAGCAGAATCCAGCGGGCATCTGTCCATGCACAAGGAACGCCTTGTGCAGAGGGCGGTCAATTTACTCCGCGCACCGGCAGTGACGTGGAAGGCTGTTGCCCAGCGGGCATTTGAAATGCTCAAAGACAATCGGCTTGCGATTTACCGCGACCATGTCTATCGCCCTATCATAGCACAGGCTGAGAACGATGTGGCTGTACAGGTCTGCGAGATGCTGCACCGGGACAAATTGCCCTATATGGGCGACCTGGATGACGAGATTGATGCCCAGCAGAAAGAGATGGGGTTCACCTTCGCTCAGGAGCAGAGGAACGCCATCAAGACTTCGCTGACATCGCCGATTTGCATCATTTCCGGAGGTCCGGGTACGGGGAAGACCTCCATCCAGCGGGCAATTCTCAATATCTATCACGCGGCATTTCCCAATGCCGCTGTTGTCTGCTGTGCACCGACCGGGCGTGCGGCGCGGCGTATGGAACAGAGCACTGGCTTTGCAGCATCTACGGTACATAAGGCGCTGAACCTACAGGCGGGTGAAATCCACGAACTGAGAGAGCCTGAAACCCTGAAGGCAGATCTGGTCCTTGTCGACGAAGTCAGCATGATGGATATGATAACCACATGGCACCTATTTGCCGCACTGCCACCCGGCTGCCGCTTGATTCTGGTGGGAGATGCAGATCAACTTCCCTCCGTCGGGCCGGGTGCCGTACTCCACGAACTGCTGGGCTGCGGGAAGCTACCTTCGGTCATCCTGGACAAGGTGTTTCGCCAGAGTGAGGGCAGCATCGTAGCGGAGAATGCACAGCGTATCCGGCACGGCAATGAGCGATTGGACTTAGGGGACGATTTTCAGTTCTGGGCCTCGGCAGATGTGTCACAGTCAGCACAATGGCTGGAGCGTCTCTACATGAATGAGATCGCTCGGCACGGCGTGGACAATGTGGCGCTTTTGACCCCGTTCCGTAAAAAGTCCGAAACTGGCGTTCAGAGTATGAACGCGGCCCTGCACGATATTGCCAACCCACCCTCACCGGAAAAGGCGGAACTGGAAATCGGGCAGAGGACCTTTCGCGTGGGTGACAAAGTGATGCAGATGAAAAACCGGGATTTTGCCAGTAATGGTGATATCGGATATATCCGAACCATCGTCCGGGATGCAGACGGTTTTTTGGTAGAAGTGGATTTTGGGGATGACCGTATTGTGGCCTATGAGGATTTGGAGTCTCTCCGCCAACTGGAACTGGCTTATGCCACCACCATCCACAAATCTCAGGGCGCAGAATATTCCTCCGTGCTTATCAGTGTCCAGAACATACACGGGAGAATGCTGAATCGTGCGTTGTTCTACACGGCGGAAACCCGCGCCAAGATCCGCGTTATCGTTGTGGGAGACTGGGAGGCTGTTGTGCGTGCAATCAATACGACGGATACTGACCGCAGAAATACGGCACTGGCTGAACGGATCAACGAATTGATAAAAGAATAGAGGGAGGACCAGACAGATGGCCACAGTCCTGGAAAATTACTATGCGCTCCGAGGCGAACTGGAGCAGCGCATGGCACAGGCACCCATTAACGCAGTCGACCTGTGGTATTACGGCGAAATTGTGTACCGGGTCGGCGTGTTGGAGACATGTCAGATGTACCTGCGCAGTGCGCCTGTTTCGATGAATACCCCCGAACTGCTGGGGCATTACCAGATGATGGACGCCTATGTGCAGAGTCTTGCGTTGGAACGTCGCTATGGGCCGGACCGCGGTCCGGATACACAGAAAGAGCGGGAAGCCGCTCAGAGTAACCTGGGACGTGTGATCCAAGACTACCGTAAGCGATTTTCAGCGTTTTCGCCTACGGCTGCCATGGCATACAAGAAAGAAATTAACCGGGTTATTACAACACTGCTGCCGGCATGGCTGCAGTTTCGGAACACATTCGTACCGATTAAAAAGGCTAAGGAGGGTAATGCATCATGAAAGACGAGAAACAGGCAGCACTGGCAGCCATTCAGCAGATCAATGCGGTGGATGGTTTTGATCCCTCGCCGTTGGCAGTGGAATACGCCGACCTCAATACCCATGAAAAGCGCCTTCGCCTGCCGGTTATGGGACAACTCGCGTGGTTCTGGCTCAAGCATCCGGAAGGCCGTGTCGCTGTCACGGTGACTCCAGCCAAGGAGTGCTTCATAGCCACAGCACGGATTTATGCCAATTATACCAATCCATCAGATCAGTATTTGGCGGAGGCCACAGCGTCACGAGGTTATTTGCCGGACAAGCCGACGGTTTCCCCGCGGGAATGGGCACAGACAGCAGCAATCGGCCGGGCGTTGCAGTACGCTGGCTTTGGACTCCAGTTCGCTGCGGCCGGCGACGCCTTTGATATGCCAGCAGTGGATGAACTGAGCGGCATCGTCTGGAGCGGGGAAGAATCTCCGCAGGATTTGCCAGAGCCTGGAGGGGCCTCCGCGAATATGCATATGACAATGCCGATGCCCACACCAGCCGCCCAGCCGCCGGTAGATCCATTGGAGAAAGCAATGAGTACACCCTGTCCTATCAGCAAATACAGCGGCAAGACGCTTGGGGATGTACTGAGGGAGGATCCAAAAGCCCTCGTGTGGGTAGCGAATAAATTTCAGGGCGATCCTGAGATCTCTGCGGCCGCAAAACTCATTTGCGAACAGTCCATGGAGGAGAGCGCCTGAATAAACATGGGGGACGGTCGCCACCAGACCGTCCCCCGGAGAGGAGCTTTCCATGGAACTTCGCTATCAAATGACGGATATTCTGCCGCTGCTCCCAATCCCACAGCCTCCAAATGGAAAGAGTGCCTACAATATCCCGTGCCCATTATGCGACCGTGCAGGTTCAAGGGAGAAGCATCTGAACATCAATCTCAAGCGGAATGTGTATCGGTGTCCCAAGTGCGGACAATTCCAGGGTGGTGTCTTCGATCTCTATGCCTACTACATGGGCATCCCGCGGGAGAAGGTCTTGGAGGACCTTACAGCGAGACTGCAGAGAGACATCAGCTATCCCGCAGGGAAAGCGGCTACCAGAAAGAAACTGCAGCCTCCGCCGATGAAGCCCCAGGCAAGCCTTGCGCCGCTGGAGGAACGGGACCGGGTCTATCGTGCTTTGCTCAACCGGCTCACCCTGGCGCCGGACCACCGTGAAAATCTCCTCAGCCGCGGTTTGACCGACGAAGCCATTGAACGGCTGGGCTATAAGTCTACGCCTGTTGTGGGGTTCCATGCACTGGCCCAGTCCTTGCTGGACGAGGGATATACGCTGTTTGGCGTCCCTGGATTTTATCGGGACAAGGATGGGCGATGGACAATGGCTGTGTGGCGTAGGGGGATTCTGATTCCGGGAACCTACTTTGGGAAGATACAAGGTTTTCAAATTCGCCTTGATCATAAAATGAAAAAGGGCGGTAAGTTCCTGACCTTTTCCAGTAGGGACGAGCTGGACGGAGCCATGGGTGAGAACTGGTGCCATATGGTCGGGCCGGTTCGAGAGAGGATTCTTCTGATTGAAGGATATATGAAAGCGGACATCGTCAACCACTTTACAGGCCAAACGATGTTGGCTATTCCAGGGGTGACCTCGTTGCAACATTTGGAGTCAGCCCTCAGGGATCTGATTCCCATGGGAGTCCGTCATATCATGACCTGCTTCGATATGGACTATCTGAAAAACTGGCATGTGGAAAGTGCCTATCAGAACCTTGTTGAACTGTTGGCCAAGCAGAATGTCACATTTGGAACCTATTTGTGGGTTCCGGATTACAACGGATTGGATGATTACATCTGGGAGTTTTGCATGAATAAGGGCAATCCTCCAAAGTAACAGAAGTGGACAGCGGGACATGCGCAGCATGTCCCGCTGTTTTTACGCATTTTGTTGTAAAAACGCATTTTCATTTGTGTAATAACATATCAGAAAGACTAAGGAGTGATTTCTCATGCTATTTCCAGTTGATCATGGCAACTCGTCTATCAAAACCGTCAATTTCGTGTTTTCCTCCGGACTGGCCGATTATCCGATCCGTCCACCCGTTGATACGGACATTCTGGAATATGGCGGCAAGTATTGGACGCTGTCCGGCAAACGCATCTCTTATATGCGGGACAAGACGAAAGATGACCGATATTTTATCCTGACCCTTTTTGCCATTGCGAAGGAACTGCAGAAGAGCGATACTATGAGCCCAATGGTGGAAACGGATCTGGCCGTAGGATTGCCCCCGGAGCATTATGCGCTGCGGCAGCGGTTTGCAGAGTATTTTAAGCGCGGCACAGTGAACTTTGTCTTTAACGGAACACCGGTCTGCCTCGTGATCCGGCATGTGCTGGTCTATCCTCAGGCTTATGCAGCGGTCGTACCGCAGGCAGCCCGCCTGAAGGAGATCCCGCGCACTTTCATTATTGATATTGGAGGCTTTACCACAGACGTTATGTTGCTTCGCAATTCTGTACCTGACATGCAGTTCTGCCGCAGTTTGGAGATGGGAGTGATTCATATGTCCAACGATATTATCGGCAGGGTGAATGCTATGTATGATATGAAGATTGAGGATGACCACATCGTGGATATCATCCAAGGGCGGTCCACGACCCTATCCGCTGAGGTGCAGGAGGTTGTATTTGCCACGGTACGCAGTTATGCCAATGGAATTCTGGATAAACTGCGTGAACTGCAGGTAGACCTACGAGCCAATCCGGCCATTTTTATCGGAGGCGGGTCCATTCTATTCCAAAACTTCATTGAGGAGTCCTCCCAAGTGGCTCAGGCGGATTTTGTGCTGGATTCTAAAGCCAATGCCATTGGCTATGGAATGCTGGCTACGGCGCAGTTGCGGCGGATGACACAGCAGAATCACGGAGGGGAGTTCTTTGCGGAGGGATGATAAGTTCCGATTTTCTCTCGGATGGAGCCGGGATACTGCGGAAAAGATTGCAGTCGGAGATTTACTGGAAAGATTGAAGAACCGCAAAAGTGATCTGGTCGTCCAAGCTGTCTGGGAGTACATTGGGAATCACCCCGAGGTAATGACGGAAGATGCAAAAATCGTGATTTCAGTTCATTCAACGCCCACAGATGAACAGACATTTGCAAAAATCCAAAGTATGATAGACGCCTCGTTGGAAAAACTGAAAACTACCTTAAAACTCCAACTTGAACAGGGCCAGCCGGAAGATGCCAGCGGGCCAAGCGAGAAAGATCTGGATGATATGCTCAAAAATCTGGATATATTCAATCTGTGAGAACAGTCCCCACTCCATACCTTGAATGGGGTGGGGACTGTTTTGAGGCCGGTACCATTGGGGCGGCATGGGTAAGATAAAAAGGGGAAGTGCAATAAAAAGACACGCCCCCTCAGGAATGCACCGTTCCTGAGGGGGCGTGTCTTTTTGTTTATAGGGGAAGTTGTGAACTTCGGATGCTGTCCCCTCTCGGCAAAGCAGGCAAAACAACTAGCCAAGACGGTATATGTACAGTTGAGACAGTCTAAATGCCTAGAACCCGTTCCAGATTTGGTGACCGCAGTATTCAAAGGTTTGTGCGTCATCACAATCAGCGGGAGTGAGGTCGATGATCCGCTTGCGGGAGCGGGAGAGGAAGACCCGGTTTTTGATTTTGCTCATTGGCTGCCATTTGGCCAGCATATTGTCAAAATTGACTACTGAGGCATAGTCCGCCGGGAAGTTGTTTTTTATGTGATGAAAGAAATAGTTGCGGTGGAAAGGGCAGATCAGGCAGGCGCTGGCCTTGCTGTCCAGGCCCCACTCATCCAGATTATAGGCGTAGCAGTCCTTTCGTTCCCAACCCATCTCGATAAGCGGAAATCGGTTTTGAAACATAGCGTGTCGGCTGGGAAAGGAACGATGAGCCTCTTCACTGGAAAAGCCAATGTGGAGTTCATGGGTGCCGATATCCTCTGGGCGAAGCCGCTGATAGGGCCGGTAGCCCAGAAGTTCATATCGGACAAACTTTTGGATCATCAAAACCTTGTAGTCCACGGTGCAGGAGCGGCGGGCGATCCGTCCTGCTTTTCCCTGCTCGTCTAATGTCCAGAACGGCATGGCTGAAACCCTCTGCCGCCCGAACCGCTGCATATAGTCCTGATACAGATTACTCTGGAGAATGTAAAAAGGAATGTTGCAATCAACGCAGGCGCGTTCAATAAAACGCACTTGATCCGCTACCCAGGCAGGCTCACAGCCAAGATCACAATAGATGATGGCATCATAGCGGGGTACCTGCGGGTGTACGACCTTACTTCTGGTCTGGTCGCAGGAGATCAGGGCCAGGGCGGTACTCTGCATCCCCGCACCACAGCTTAGAATGTTCAAACGGAATACCTCCTTCTAAAAGGAAATGCGGGGAACCGCCCGTTTAGGTGGTTCCCCGCTGAGTGTTATTGGAGCAGAAGCCTATTGATTTGGGTCAGGCGCACCACATCAAAATTGATCATGACGCCTCATGTGATATCCTGCCCCTGTGTTTTAGACAGATGGTAGGAGTAACAGATATAACCGCCATCCCCATACCCGGAATTGGATACAACGCCATGTGGAATAACACCGGCATAGTGGTCTGTATGTAAGGTCTGGTTGCAACAGCTGTTGTACCACGCTTCCAGTGCATCTTCGCTGGGTATCTGGCCTGCATCAGCACCGGCACGGTAGAACGGCTTGTCGAACACACCGGCTTGGCCGCTGTCTACGCCAACCTTGAAGAGTTCCTCCCGTGCAATTAACTGGTTTTTGGGTGGGCAATGCTGATGGAACGCGGCCAGATAGGCTACTGCCGCATCGTGCTTCCCTTCATGGAAAAAGCCAATCTCTGCCTCCCAAATCCCCGGCTGGGCATTGGGAACGATGCCCATGCACCAGGTACCGGGCGCGTAACAGGGATCGGAAATAATCAATTTAGGCTGTGTCACCTCGAAAGTGCCGAGTTTGAATTTTTGTAATGTCCGCATTATTTAGACCTCGCTCTTGCTAATTTTATTGTTGCCTCTTTAGGGTCAACGGGTACTGCTGCCAGTGGCGTGAATGGCCGGAATATCCGCGGTATCTCCAACATGCGGCGGCTTGCTCTGGATTGCAGCCAGCAACTTGGAAAGTAGTTCGGGCAGTTTCATACTGTTGCGGCTGCCTTTATGGTAGCGGTAACTCCATTGACCACTCTGTGGGGAATATCGAATACTGTGTAGCGTATTGATAATCCAGCCCTGTGTTTTTAGAGGAACTGAAATCCCATGCTCCCGAAAAAGCTGCATGATCAGAGACTTGCCGTTGATATCTTGATTTACAACTTCTTTTCCGGCTAAAATGTTTTGCTCCGCCTCTCGGATGGCGGAGGTATAGCGGTCTTGTAACTCTTGTTCACGCTGACGCGCCTGGGCTTCCAGTTCTGCCTCTCGCAGTTTGGCTTGCCGTTGGCGCTCTGCCCAAATGGGAGCGTTGTGTGCCTCAGCCTCTTCGCGCCGCCCCAAGAGGTTGGCAAAGCCAAGATCGGCCCAGCGATCTGGAGCCGCCATACTCTGGTTGAAGACCCGTTCAATCTCAGCCCGGATACCGTGTTCCAGCGTGGACAGCCACTTCAGGACTTCCGCCAGCCGGCTCCGCTGGTCGATGCCCACCATAAAGCCGTCGCAGGGGATAAAGATCGTCGGCCATGAATCACGCTTATTTTCCAAGGTGTAAAGCTCGATGCCGTTTTCATTGTAAAAACGGTAGTAGTAGTGCCTTTTACCCATCAAGTCCTTGGAAAAAACACGGTTTTCATCCCTCTCCTTTGGCGGGAATATATCCTTTTTCTTCTCGTTCGGGCGGGTGTAGCGGGGAGAGAGGCCGGTACGGCCCAAACTGTTTGTAATCTGTTTTTCGATTGATTCCAGACCGCCGTGCCGTTCCATAAAGCCTGATAGGTCCTGTGACTGCTGCAAATTACAAAGGCACAAACCTGTCCTGCCTTCATAGATAGCTCCCTTATATTGGAACAGATCCAAGCCAAACTCGTTTTGAAACGACTTGGCTTCCTGTATCGGGGAAAAGGCACCATCCCGGAAGATGTAACAGACGGCAGAGTGTTTTTCATTCATATTTGAATCACCTTATCGTATGTCACTTTTACTGCAATCATATTTGTCATTTGTCGCTCCTTCAATTTTGATTTGTGTCTTTCACCATCATCTCGCGGGCTGCAATATAGCAGATGATGCTATAAATTTTTTTGGTAATGCTGTCCTCTGCCCTGCCTTTGACGAGCTGGGTGTCGATGAACATCGGAGAAATCGTACACCGGGTCTCGATGAAGTATTTTTCGGAATTTTTCAGTGGGAACTTGCCTAGCCTCATGTAGACCTCTCCGCTTGTGTTCTGTCCATGTGGTGTGATATTGCTGTTTCTGAGGCAGCCTACATAGTGTTCCTGGCTGTACACACAGCCATATTCGTCCACGTCCGAAGCCTGATAGCCCCCCACCTCGCTCATCATATCTGCGGCCAGTTCCTCTGCAGACCGACTTGTGATAAAATACCGCTCCG
This sequence comes from Clostridium sp. DFI.5.61, assembly GCF_024462915.1. Taxonomy (NCBI): domain Bacteria; kingdom Bacillati; phylum Bacillota; class Clostridia; order Eubacteriales; family Clostridiaceae; genus Clostridium; species Clostridium sp. DFI.5.61. Next base: position 10,273 of record NZ_JANGBZ010000011.1, on the reverse strand, counting down.
GGAATGGGAGCGCCTGAATCCCCCAGAACTGATGGATGCTCCTGTTGAACATCCGCTCCAGTAAGGATTTCAGTTCGTCTTTCAGCGTATCATATGTAAGGTCCCAAAGTTGGATGGAAGACGGAACGCCAACTCCTTTTTCGAGGTAGTTCAAATAGTGAACCGTTGACCGACTGGATGTTTCCTCCTCAGAGCCAGAGAAATCAGGGAATCCAGTCTTGCTCTCTATTAGCTGTACCTCCACGTCTGGGTAAGCGCCATTGGTGATAAAGAGCTGGAATGCTGGGCTTGTGCGGAAACCATCATGATTTCTCGGCCCCCTGCCAAGAGACTCTATCATCTCTTTTGGAAGGTCAATCCCATCGTAGGCATTCCGGGTCTTCTCAACCGCAGCTTCATCCTGTGGTGTGGTTTCCTCCTTGATGACTGCCTGAACTGCCTTGAACATCCGGTTTATCTTGCAGTCCTTGCAGTCTTCCAGGAACGGCATAGCCCCTCTCATGCAAAAGGCACAGAAGGTTTGCTTAGCTTCGGCCATTTTCTCATAATAGGCGGTACTGATTGTCTTCATATACAATCTCCTTTTTTGAGCCGGAACTGGATGCTCCAATCCCGGCTTGTGTAGCGGATTACCGGATGACCTCGTAGAGCATCATGGTATCCAGATTGAACATGGACATGATCCGGGTGACTGTAGGCCTATGACAGCGGTCGCAAATCTGATTTTCAAACACCATCCTTAGCCCCTCCCTCACAGTCCAGAGTTCGCCCTGAGATGGCAGTCTCATCATGGCCGCCGTCGTACCGCTCCGGGGTGTTAATTTGCTCGGCGAAGGTGAAATACTTCTCCATCTGCCGGTCGAGCAGTCTGTCGATCTGTTGCCGGAATTCTGCGTTTACCTTCTTTTCTGCACTGAGGTAGTCGACGAACTCCTTGAATTCACCAAATGCCTCCAGATAGCCGGCAAGGAAAGCCGCATCTTGAGCCTGGGCCTGGATCCCTGCCTGGGAAGCGGCCCGCCGCAGGTCTGAGACTAGGGCAGCGGACTCTGGCCGGCGCTCCAGCGCCCCCCAAATCCGGTCAGAGTAGTCATGGCCCCTCCGGAATTGGGGCCTCATTCCACCAAACTGCAAAGCATAGATACTGGCGGCATACAGATAGGCGTGTTCAGGATCTCGCCTATCATCGGTGTCGTAGACTTGAATGTTGAGCGGCTCCAAAAGGGTGGAGTAGACCTCGTTGACCAGTCCGCCATCCATCTCGATAATTAAAGTAGCCACGTTTGTTCCTCCTCGATTGACTTAAATAGTTTTTTTCAGGATGATAACCCCCATTACCTGTTCCAGGCCTTGTTCATTGAGCCAGGCATCCAGAGCAGTTTGGGCCTCTTGACGTAGAGCCTCTGTCCTCTCCGCAAGTTGATCCTCAACTTGTTCTCGGTTTGGAACCTCTTCGCTGACGAAAGCGACGCCAATCCAATTGGTATTCATTCCGGATCACCGTGTTTCGATGCTCTCTGCCGTGTCGGGATTCTTTCGAGTGATTGCATGACTTTTCATCTCCTTTTTGATTTTTGCGGTGTTCCGCTGCAGGGATATCTATATAAAAAAACGTGTGGAACCCAGAATAGTCCACACGCTTTTGCCCAGGATGGGCGAGATCTGTTTAAGAGGGGCATTCGTTTGTCCAGAAAACAAAAAAGCGCCCAAAGGTCAGAAAGACCTCTGGACGCTATGCAACACGGAAACTAAGACTGCCTTAGGCTGCCGCAGATACTATGTGAGCATATTATAGCGTTTCCTTTGAGAAAAAACAAGCATTAAAAATCACCACCCGCCGGTGGCAGCTGATGTTCTGAAACATATCGGGTTCACGATTCCCAAGCCGTGGAGCAGGAAGAAAGGCCATGTGGCATTTTACGTTGGTGACTCAGTTCGAAAATCCCTTGCAAACAATCCGTAGGTGCGGTATAATACTGACATAAAGTATCCGAAATCGCCCTGGCGATTACAGTATTCTGTGTTTCAAAGCGTCTGAAGGCATGTTGCCTTTGGACGCTTTTTACGTTTTGCCAAAAAAAGATATGTCTGCGCAGCCTAGTTACAGTACCAATGCGTGAAATTGCGTCTGAGGAACATCTTCAGGCGCTTTTTTCTTTGTCTGCCGCCATGCAGTATGTGGCGGCGACCATATTTCTCTCAGGTACCGCAGGCATCTACTGCGTGAATACCACAAATCAAGAAAAAGGAGGGAGTCAATGATCACAACAGGACAAGCGTACAGACACGGTGCGCCGGTGCATGACTGCCCGGTACCGCACACAAAAATGGCCGCCGTATCAGCGGTGGCACAGAGAAAGGAGAGAACATAGTTATGAGCAGTCATGACAAGGAACAAAGCCACTGCGACGCCTATGAGAAGATCCTCGACTTAGATCTTTTTAATGCACTTCTGGCCCTTGTGGTCAAGATGTCCGACAACAAGGACGCTATGCTGGAGTACTCGCGTTTTATCAGTCAGAAGTCCCTATGGGCTTCCAGGTGCAACGACCCGGGGGCCTATTTTGCCCAGCATGAACTTCGCTATATCGGCGAGATTACGGAGCGATTCGAGGAACGCATCGGCTCCAGACCAGAAATATTCCGTGCGCTGGCGCTGGCTCTTGGATTTGCCCTGCCATTTCTCACAGACTCCATGTTTGTTGGGACTCAGCGAGAAGACTTCATACGTAGGCTGGATAAAGAGGCTGGGAACGACCTGTATCTGCAGGGAGCCCGCTACCTCCTGACCACCGACCCGATGGAGCGTAAGCAGTTACGGTCCCAACTGGCTGGCGATACGTATCAACGGACGGAGGATGCTATGTTTGTCCTCTCCCTATTTGACCCTCAGGAAGATGAGTTTCCTGCAATGCGCCCCCAGATCGCTCGGTTGTGGGGCGTTGATCGGACCATACCGCTGCTCGGCAATGGCCGTATGCTGGACTGGCTTCTATGCAACTATAAGCCGGTCATCGCCGAGTGCAGGAAGAAAGACAATGCAGTCCTGCGGGCGTTGCTGAAGTTGCCCGGCCAGTTCTGCAAGGAGGGCTCCGCTCTGTACAAGACGTTGATCGACTCAGGATATAGTACGCTGGAGATCAGGTATGCCAACTCCTGGATGATTTGGCCCTGCCAAAATCCAGTTGGGCTTAATCCCAACGGCATTCCTGCTGAGAAGGCGGCTGCCCAATTTTGTATCGCTGCACTCAATCAGGACGAGGAGCTGCCGGACGAGGCTTTCACCCACATGGAGAGACTCTACTCCATGTATCGTAAATTTCACATCCGTTACGAAGGGCATGAGGGGATATGGCCTGCTGTCTCCACACAGGTCAATCCGACCAACCCTAAAACAGTATTGTGGATGATCCAGAAAGCCAATTTACAGTTCTCTTATCGGTTCGATGTATTTGATCCGCAATGGGATATCTTGGCAGAACAGTTGGAGCCACTGGATTACCGGAATCTCTTCATTGAACAGGTCGACCGTCTGGAGGCGCCCGACAAAAAGGAGATCCGTCGGTATATGGAGCGTTATCAGGAACTGACGGGCTTGGACTATATGGAGGCGTTTCAACAAGAGAATGGCTGGTATAACAAGAATTTCGCGTTGCTTGTGGATGCTGACACCATTGATTTATGGTCCTTTTTTCAGTCACACCTCAATTATGAGTCGGAGCCGAAAGAAAAACAGGCGTTGTGCTATGTGCAGGAATATACCGCAGGTTCTCGGACCAGGAAGGCGTTTGACTTTAATAAGAAGTTATTAGAAACATACGATGTGACTGAGTATCCAGACCTGTTCGAGAGTCATTCGGGCTTCCACCGCGATTATATGAAATCTATCCGCTATTACTATAGCGATCTCGGCAAACTGGATTTTAAGCGGGACTTTCTGTCTTCGGACGAACAGCGTCAACTTTTTGAGTGGATCGATACCTCACAATTCTGTCTTGAACCACAAAGTTATTATAACTTTGTGGAAGCGGCACTATGGAATGACTGTGTCCGTGCGCTCTATGATAAAGAGACGCTCCGGGAAGTTCTGAAAGCCCTGATCGCAACACGTTACAATATTCATAGTGTGAACAGTTTGAAACAGGATTTGTATACGCAGGAAGAGCTGGATGCAGAGAAAGAGCAGCAACAGGCAGAGTGGGAGCGGATCAGACAGGAGCGCCGGGCTAACTCGCTTGCCACAAAAAAGGAGAGATTGGATGCCAAGTTTGATGGGAGTGTTCAATCGCTGAAGGATTTTTTGGATAGCTATTACAGTGTAGAGGATCGCAGAGATGCCTTGAGCCTGATTGATGAGCCCCTGCATCTTGCCGCCTCCCAATTTAGTTATCCCATAACATCAGAGCAGGCCGGTGTGTTGCTCTATTTATGCGGAAGAGCTATTGATACGGATGCCATCCCACGAAAAACGCTGTACTCTCTTATAGAAATTGTTATCAAGGAGGAGCGTGCAAATGCTACAAACTGTTAACCGTATTAAAGCGCTGGAGCGCATGAGTACCTGTGGCTTGAGCAAAAAGCATACACATCAGTATAGTGTTCCCACACTGCTCACAACCTGCGAACGGATTGAAGAGCAAGGTTTAACAGGACTACTTTCCTCTGTTTTGCCCGAACGTATCCAGCAAGAACTGATCTGCAACGAACAATTTGCAGGCTACTACAAGAAACTGGTGGATTGTAAAGTGCCCCACCATTTCATCAATGACTGGCTGGAGTCTGCGGATCGTTTCGGGGAATCTCTGATGGGGCGTTATACCGTTGAACAGATGGTTCAAATGTACGGCTCCGGGGTCAACGGCTCCTGCTGTCAATACGAGTGTCTGAAGTATTTCGAACACGACTTAGCGGATGAAGCATTGTGGCCCGCATTGGTAGATAACCTGAACGCTTTCTATGCGCAGAACGCCGTGACTTTATCCGATTTGAAACCGCAGGAGCGGGAGATGCTGAAGCTCCCTTATTTTGCCTCTTTCATCGATGTTTCCGGACGTACCATTTCAACCAGCCTCTCTGTGCTTTCCTCCAATGAGACGATGCGGGCGGTCCTGGATTTCCTGTTCCGTGAACAAGTGGAGCATTCTTTCACAGAGGATGAGTTGACTTCGCTCTCCCATCTGGAGGCTAAGGATCTTGAACTTGTGCGCCAGACATACTCCAATCTGGGTTCTGACCCTGGATGGATGGAGCGGTTTCTGGACTGGTGGCTCTCTAACCACGGTCTGCGCCATGATCTGCAGTGGTTCGCTCAACGGCGCGAGCCACTTACAGACGAGGAAAAGCATCAGGTGCTGGATACCTGGGTCGGATACTTGAACGCCCTGTATTCCGGGAGTTTGGAGGTGCCTTTTGCATCCATCAGACCCATTCAGTACGATGTACTGATCTACGCCATCGCCCACAAGAAGAAACGGTTTCTCCACATGGTTTCGGAGCATTTTGAGGACTTCTGCAAACTAGGTCGGGAATCCTTCCTGCTGGAAGAGAGTTTCTACACCCGCTGCAATTTGAATGCGCTGAACGGCAAGGATTTCCTCGCGTGCGCTGGCGAGGCCGGACAGAGGAACAACCTTGATCTGCTGGAACAGAGGGAGTATACTTTTCAGGAACTCAAATTGCTGTGCTATGCCAAGCCGGTCTACATCCAGTTCTATGGGATGCTGGCGGATATCGGCGTGGATCGGAAACTCGTTGTTATGCGGGAACTGCTCAAGGGAGATCTGTTGAACATGCAGATTGCTGAGGAGGACCTGTGTGGCCTGGCCGCGCTTCTGTCCCAGAAACCGCTGAGTGTGTGGCGACAGAAAGAGTTGGGCCATATTGCCGGCCTGTCCGCCACTGACGCTGTGCGCGTCCTGCTGGTCTATGACAAGATCAAGTTATTGATCCCTGAACTACTCACCTGGGAAGATGCACTCTTTGCCAGCCGGAACGCAGATCGGATGCGAGGCTATCAGAGCTGGACTCAGATGCGCAACGATCTCATTTATGTGGATCAAGACTGGGTTGCATTGGCGAAAGAATTGGAACTTGACGAGAAATTCCTTCAAGACAATGAGCAACACATCGTCCGCTTCATTATGGGGGAGGGGGCGGAGATGACCCGGCTCTATTATGAGTACACTGAGAATAAGGAGGCATTCCGCCGTATCATCCTGGCAGAACTGATGGGCGAATTTAAAACACTCAAATACTATCCCAATGACCTGAATAGGGAAATCAGTTTCCCAACCACAAAACAGCAGCAGTTGCTTTGGCAGACGAACACCGCTATGGAGACCTACGGCATTCTGGTGGAGGAAGTGGATGATTACTACTCTACCCTGCGTCTGGGGAGGTTGCCATACTCCACATGCTTATCTTATGTGGATGGTCAATACCGGGAATGCCTGCTCTCCAGTTTTGACTCAAATAAGAAAATCCTACTAGCCAAGAAGAATGGTAAGGTCATAGGGCGGGCTGTGATCCGGCTGACCAAGGGCCGGGATTATCTGCGAGATGATGTCGATGCTCCGACCTTGGAGTTCGCCGATCTGACTAAACCACCCGAGAAACGATATGAGGATGAGCGGCCTGCAGACCAGCTGACCCTGTTCTTGGAGCGTCCCTACTTCAAGAATGCGAATTACTCGGAAACCGCTGTTATCAAACAGATGTTTATCTCTCTGGTACGGAAGAAGGCGATGCAGATGCTGGCTACCCCAGTCTTGGCGATTTGCTATGAAGAGCAGTGCGCTGCATCTGACTTTGTGCGGATGAGGTACGCCCTCTACATTTCCAAGTCCAAAGGCGGCGCCCAGTATCTGGACTCGTTGGACGGACAAGTGAAAGTCTCACGGGAGGGTTCCTTTAAGGCGTTCCCGTTCCTTGTGCTGCCAAGCAACGAGATGGCGGCTATATCCTGATTAGTACAGTATCTCAATCAACCAGAAAACGGGGGATGTGAAGCGAATACGCTCCAGATCCCCCGTTTTTTCTTGGGCAGAAGCGATGATATAAAAATGATGCTTCAAGTTTCGAACAGAATGTCGGAGTCAACTTTACTGACATCGGCATTATAGTGATTGTTTCTAAAGAGGATTAAGCAGGTGCGGGGGCCTTCTGTACCGGCTTCCTTTCTGTTTCGGTGTTTACTGAAATCGTGCCCGCGCACATTCTGGAGAAATATAGGAGTCGCCACCACACCTTGAAATAGGTTGGTGGCGGCTTTTTCTATGGCAAATTTCTTTCTCTGAAACGGGGAATGAGGAGAAGACACCAAGATCTTCAGGGAAGGCATCCTGCTGCACCTTGACAAATAGGCGGTATGCGCCTCATATGCGGCAACGGGTACATTGCGAATATGGAGAGCCGTACAAGCAGACTGGGCCGTGATCCCAAATTTGGAAAGGAGGCAGGGGGGAGCCGGATGTTGTGTGCAGACAAGCTGTGGCGGCTTGGAGGCCATGACCCATATTCGTTGATCATGATACACCACTTCGGCTGTGATCCGAGCGGTAACCAATCCGCCGCAGGTTACGGGAAGTGCCAATAGCTCGGGGAGTAAGTCTCGCGGAGCGGCTTAGCCAGCCGCCGCCCGTTGCTTTTTGGATTCAGACAGAAAGGGAGATGAAACATGGAAAAACAAGAGGTTCCCATTTGGGAAAAGGCAAATTTGACGATAGATGAAGCGGCTGCCTACTTCGGGATCGGAACCAACAAATTGCGGGAGATAACCAGCAACCCAGATTGCGAGTTTGTGATTCGGGTCGGGGCTAAGCGGTTGATCAAACGAAAAAAATTCGAGAGATACTTGGAAGACGTGGATACAGTGTAACCAATTTTGGATGGAAGCCGGGATGCAGCGGATGCTGTATCCCGGCTTTGCAACAGGGAAATTACAGAAAACTTATTGAAAACATGGGATGTTCATATTATTATATATGTGTGTGGGCATTCTCTTGGAAGGAGGATATTGTGTCCGACAAAAGACGCGATTCCAAGGGGCGTCTCCTGAAACAAGGGGAACGACAACGAGAGGATGGCAAATACGAGTATAGGTACTATGATGAAAAAGGAGGTAGGCACAGCGTATATAGTTGGAGACTGGTCGACACAGATAGGATCCCGCCTGGGAAACGAGACGCTGAATCACTGCGTTCAATGGAAAAGCGAATCCGAAGAGATCTGGAAGATGGAATCAAAACACACGAAGCAGACCGGACGACGCTGAATTACCATTATGATAGATATATTGCGCAGAAGATTGAGATCAAGGAGTCTACCAGAGAAAACTATAAATACATGTATGATAAGTATGTACGGGAAGAAATCGGACAGATGAAGTTGTCGAATATCAAATATAGTGATATCAAGAAGTTTTATTTGTCCTTGATTCACGACAAGGGATTCAAACCAAACAGTATGGAAGTCATACACACAATTCTTCATCCGGTTTTTTCTACAGCAGTTCGAGACGGCATCATTCGGTTGAATCCGACCGATGGCGTAATGAACGAAATCAAAAGGACCCATAACTGGGAGAAGCCGAAAAGAAAAGCCTTGACAGAAGCGCAACAATCTGCTTTTATTAGTTATGTTTCTTCATCGCCGACTTACAGGCATTGGCTGTCGGTATTTACAGTGTTGCTGGGGACAGGCTGCAGGATCGGCGAAGTGGTGGGGCTGCGCTGGCAGGATTGTGACTTTTCGCAGGGAATTATATCCATTAACCACAATCTTGTGTACCGCAAACGGGAAAGCACCGGAAAAGTTGGATTTCATGTGAACACACCGAAAACGAGAGCGGGAATCAGGATAATCCCGATGCTCGCAGAAGTAAAGCACGCGCTCCTGCAGGAACGGTTGCGCCAGATGGAAGAGGGCTTCAATGATTGTGTCATTGACGGCTATTCGGGCTTTATTTTCTCGACACGCTATGGAGATGTACTTAACCCACATTGTGTTAACCGAGCGATTGAGCGTATCTGCAGGGATTATAATGCCGAGGAAAAGCAAAAGGCCAAAATGGAAAAACGGTGTCCAGAGCTGCTGCCACATTTTTCTTGCCACAATTTAAGACACACTTTCTGCACCAGATTCTGTGAAAATGAACGTGACCTGAAAGTTATACAGGAGATTATGGGACATGCAGATATCACGACGACGATGAATGTTTATAATGAGGCAACCAAGGAAAAGAAAGTAGCAAGTTTTGCGAATCTGGAGGGCAAAATCCGAATCAGTTGATTTACCCCCATTTTTACCCCCATTGGTGATGAAACGGTAGAAACTTATACCAAGTTATAAATCCAAAAGTTCGAGAGGACACCTCAAAATGCGGAATACAGAAACTTATAACACTTTGCAGAAGCCGGAAATTCTATTCCCCACGATGAAGCCCCTGGAAAAAAATGATGGTGCGAACACGAAGAGTGAAGGGGAAAATCAAGCTGTTGTAACTCGTAATGTGTCCACAAATAGCGCACGTATTGATCTTTCAAAGGTGAAGATTGAACCTTTGTTTGAGGAGTTTGTGGATTTTGAAACTTTTGCAAAATCCGATTTTCGTGTGGTGAAAATCGAATCCTGTGAAGCGGTCGAAAAGTCTAAAAAGTTGCTGAAGTTCACATTAAATGACGGAACTGAGCGCAAACGGACTATTTTAAGTGGCATTCACACTTATTATACTCCTGAAGAATTGGTGGGTAAAACCTGCGTTGCAATCACGAATTTGCCCACTAGAATGATGATGGGAATTCCGTCTGAGGGAATGCTGATCTCTGCTGTGTACGAGTATGACGGACACGAAGGGTTGAATTTGCTCATGTTAGATGATGCGATTCCTGCCGGTGCTAAATTGTACTAAAATGACATGATTTTCTGTGTTGCCACAGTATTACCACACTTGCCGAAAATACCACACGGGATGTGGGGGAGTGTGATGAGAGAGCTGACTGATTAGGCTGGCGAAGGCACCCAAGTGTTATATTGGGGGATGATCGCAAATGCGGTCTAATAGGGGATGTTTGCCCTAAAATAATCAAACGATATAGGGAGTCGGCGTTGGTCCGGCTCCCTTATTTTTTGCTGGGGAAGGTATAAAAATTTTGGTATGCTACGATTTATCTCATAAGATCAGAAGAAATATCAGCTCTATGTATAAAACAAGGGTGCAGAGTAAGCGTCAAATATAATATGAGATAAAAAGAACGAGAGCAGCCAATACTTTGTC
>NZ_JANGBZ010000109.1:0-2552 GCF_024462915.1 Clostridium sp. DFI.5.61 | reverse complement strand
GGCGGCATCCGGTGGGATGCCGCCCCCTCTGAAACGGGCCTCACTCCTCAGGCGGCTGGAACAGCCGCTCCATGGGCACCTGAAAGATCTGGGAGAGAGCCAGCACCTCTCGGTCACTGGCCTCCCGGCGCTGACCCTCCAGGGCGGAGAGGCTGGACTGCCCGATGTCAATCCCCTTCAGCTGGAGCTGCGCCAACAGTATTTTCTGTTTTATGTCCTTTTCCTTGCGAAGCGAAACCACATTTCTTCCAATACAATTCTTATCTCCATAGTCCCTCCTGACTCTCACGGGGGATACCTCCATTTTTATCTGGTAAACAGATTATATGGAGAATTCCCGTTGTTATTATCGGAAAATCAGATTATAATGGTGACGAGGTGATTTTAATGTCAGATAGTCAAACCAACTTTACCTTGACTGATCCCGCCATCGAGCCGATCGATCTGAACCGGATGGACGAGTTCCTCTTTTCAGCTATGCTGCGGGCCTCCATCCACCTCGGCGGCTCTCACACCCCTCTTCAGCTGTCCAGGATGGTCAGAAAGTCGCTTTTGAAGCTCTCTCTTGAGAAGGATCTGACCTTTGACCTGGCTTATGCCAAAGAATTCACCCCCGTCTCCAAGCTATCCCCCCTGGCGCTCCAGATCTACGAAATGCTTATCGCCTACACCGTCCAGATCGTCCGGAACGGCCGCTGCCCCGCTTCCATCCCAACGCCGATACAGGAAGAGGCCCCCTGAACCGCGCAGTTTGAAATAGACAGCGATCCCCACAGGGGCCCCACCGCTCCTGTGGGGATCATTCTATCCTCCGCCTCTTCCAGCAGAGATTGCTCCCAAAAGCCTTCTCCCGGGGAAGGTGATACGGCGCATGCCGCGACGGATGTGGGGGCGGCTTTCCGCCGGGCCGCATCACAGCAACAGGGGCGCACATGGTGCGCCCCTGCAAACTTCTTTTTCAGTTTCCGGCCGGGCCCTTCTCTTGTCCGGCCAGCAGCAGCTCTCCGGCTCGGAAGATATCTCCCGCTCCCACGGTCAAAATCAGGTCCCCCGGCTGGGCCAGCTGGGCCAGCCGTTCCGCCACCTGCTCCACACCGGGGCAGAACTCCGCGCCGGGGATCTGTTCTGCCAGGTCCCGGGAGGAGATGCCCAGCTCGTTCTGCTCCCGCGCCGCGAAGATCTCCGCCAGGAGCACCTGGTCCGGCAGCTTCAGCACCTCCACAAAATCGGAAAACAGCTCGTGGGTCCTGGAATAGGTATGGGGCTGAAAAGCGCAGATCACCCGCCCATATCCCAGGCTCTGGGCCATGGTCAGCAGGGCCCGCAGCTCCTCAGGGTGGTGGGCGTAGTCGTCATAGACCTGCGCCCCCCGGTATGTCCCCTTGTGCTCAAAGCGGCGGCCCGCTCCCCGGAAGGCGCCCAGCCCCTCCCGGATGCCCCGCACCGGCACCCGCAGGGCCAGCGCGGCGGCGGCGGCGGCCAGGGCGTTGCGCACGTTGTGCTCCCCCGGCACCTGGAGCTCCACCCGGGTCACCTTCTCCCCCCGGAAGACGATGTCAAAGCTGGGGAAGCCGTTCACCCACTCCAGCCCGGCGGCGTGGACGTCCCCCTCCTCCAGGCCGAAGGTGATCAGCGGACGCTCCAGCCCGGCCAGGGTCTCCATGGTGTTCTGGTCGTCTCGGTCGGCCACCACTACGCCGGTGTCTGCCGGCACCAGCTCAGCGAAGCGGCGGAAGGAGTGCTCCACGTCCTCCAGGTCCTTGAAAAAATCCAGGTGGTCCGCATCCACATTCAGGATCACCGCTACGGTGGGGAAGAAGGAGAGGAAGGAGTTGCAGTACTCACAGGACTCCAGGATGATGGTCTCCCCCTTGCCCACCCGGTAGCCGGAGCCGATGGCGGGCAGGGTGCCGCCGATCATCACAGTAGGGTCCAGCCCTGCGGCCAGAAAGATGTGGGTGCACATAGAGGTGGTGGTGGTCTTTCCGTGGGTCCCCGCCACACACAGGGCGTTGTGGTAGTGCCGCATGATGGCTCCCCACGCCTGGGCCCGCTCGAAGACGGGGATGCCCAGCCGGCGGGCGGCGGCGATCTCCGGGTTGTCATCATGGACGGCGGCGGTGCGGATGACGCAGTCCGCCCCCTCCACGCTCTCCGGCAGGTGGCCGATGGTCACCGGGACCCCCAGCGCCCGCAGGTGCTCCACCGCCCCGCTCTCGTGGGCGTCGGAGCCGGTGATGCGCACCCCCGCCCCGTGGAGCACCTCTGCCAGCGGGGACATGGACACCCCTCCTATCCCCACCAGATGGGCGGTCCGCCCGGGCTGAATATAGTCATGTATCTCCAGGGTCATGTTTCAAGCACCTCTCCCCAGTTTTTCAAGATCCTGCGGCATCTCCGCCGCGAACAGGGCCTATTATAATATGCGCTCCCCAAAATAGCAAGGTATCTCTTCCAATATAGGCAGATCCTCCCCATTTCATACCTCCGTCCCGGGAAAAAGCCTGGGGCGGACACGCCCACACGCGCGCGGGCGGCGCGGCGGGCGGCGG
>NZ_JANGBZ010000108.1:0-3395 GCF_024462915.1 Clostridium sp. DFI.5.61 | reverse complement strand
ACCCCCCCCCCCCCCGCCCGCCCCCCCCCCCCCCCCCCCCCCCCCCCCGGTCAGCTTGTGGAAAGAGCCGTCCCGCAAGGAGTTCCTGCACCCGCAGGCGGCGGAATAAAATTGGATCACATCATTTCCGGGGACGTGTATCTGGGAAGTGGCGCCTCTCACGCAGGATAGGCCGCCTCCATGATCCCTGGACATCCTGCACAGGCGGGGCAGAAATAGGCATAGTTCTGCTTCACTTCCATAATTTGTATTGAAACGTCTCACAAAAAGCTCTTTCCCACCGGTTTTGAGCGGGTCCGGATCTGCCGGGCCCAGTCAGGACAGGAGGGATTTTTTATGGCAAGCAGACAGACGCAGTATTATGGGCTGAATCAATGGGAGGCTGCGGACCAGGTGCTCCGGACGGAGTTTAACGCGGATAATCAAAAGATCGACGGGGCGCTGAAAGCCATGCGGGATCTGATCGTCAGCCCCAGCGTTCTCAATGCGGTACTGGATAAGCTGCGCAGTGATATCAACGCCCTGTCTGCCCGGGTGGATAAGCTGGAGGGGAAGTGAGAGAGCCCCCCGGAGCAAATGCTCCGGGGGGCTGTTAAATTGCGTGAATCAGAATCTCACTCTAATCAGCGCTTCTGACCGATATCAAGCGTCAGCACGCCGTCGTCGTCAGCCACCACAGTGTACTCGCCCTCGAGCACAGCCTTGACGGCAGCGCTCTCAATGTAGTACAGAGTGGTCTCCTGGTTGGGGGCAGCCGACTGCTCATTCTGGCAGGCTTCCTCGGTGTACAGCTTGCCATCGACAACAGCCAGCTTCTGGGCCAGCTTGAAATCAGCCTCGGAAGCAGTGACCTTGACAGACTTCACGACGGCATTTTTGCCCTCGGCAGTCAGCTTGGCATCACAGACAGCAGCTCCATCGACACGGAACTCGCGGGCGCCATTGTGAGTATCGCTAGCAGTCTTCTCGATGGCCTTGAAGGTGTAGGTCTCACCGACGATCACCTCGTCGCCATTATTCACGGTCTGGCCCTTGGCGTCCTTGACTTCAAAATCCCAAACACCGGAAGCGGCAAAGTTCAGGGTGTACTCATCGGCCTTGGTCTTTACGGAAATCTTAATTTCCTCAGAGCCGGCAGGAACCTTTACAGTCCAAGCGCTGCCGCTGGTGCCGCTCACGCTGCCCAGATTGCTCTCCACACCAGTGATGGTGTAGCCATCCTTAGCCTCCAGGGTGATGGTGACTTCCTTAGTGGCATCGAGATCAGTGTTGCCAGTTACCTCAACATTGCCTGCGTCGCCGGAGATAGTGACAGTGCGGGCATTCTCAGTCAGGTTAACAGCAATAGTCTTGTTTTCGGTGACATTCTTAACGGTCAGCTTGCCGTCAGCATAGGTGTAGTCAGTAGAGGTAGCAACGGAGTAGCCAGCGGGAGCAGTGTACTTCAGGACGGCATCCTCGCCAATTTCCACGCTCACCTTGCCAATTTCCTTACCATTAACGGTAAAGGTCACAGTCTTATAAGCAACGGTCTCCTTCTCCACGATGTAGACCAGACGGGCAGTCTCGTGATCGTTGGCGTCCTTCACGACGGTAACATAGGTGTTGGTCTTCTCAGAAGCGTCATACTCCTCCATGTCGTTCAGGTTACCCTCGGAGATGTCGAACTTGGTGGACTTGGTGTTGTCAACATAGACGAAGACGGTCTCCTCGTCCACATCGTACTTCACGGACTTGTCCTCGGTCTTAGTGATCCAGAAAGCGTCATCGCCCACGGCGTTGACAGGGTTGTTGCCCAGAGCAACTTCCTCGATCTCGGTGATATACTCCTCGTCCACGGTCTTCAGGACCTTGTACAGCACGCCGGCCTTCAGGTCGTCGCCGTTGTTCAGAGCATCATAGGCAACATACAGCTGAGACTGCTTCTCGCCGTTGACATAAGCCTTGGAGAAGTCCCAATACTTGTCGTCATCGTGCTTGAAGCTCTCGCGGTCGGTCTTGGAGAGCATGAAGTAGGTATTGGCGTTGTCGTAGAACTCGCCCTCGATGATGAAGACGACCTCAGCGACCTTGTTGTCCACGACATAGGCCAGCTTGGCCTCGGACACATCGGGAACCTCATCGTAGCCAATGTAGGCCTTCTCGCCGTCCACGTCCACGAAGACGGTCTTCTTATCCACGATGAACTCGTTATTGCCGTCGGAGACATAGGCCTTGCCGTTGTTAATCTCGGCATTGTCCATATCCTTGCTGGCAACATAAGTCAGGGTGTACATGCCGGAATCGCTGACAGAGTACTTCCAGACCTTCCCGTCGATGTTGGTCTCCCAGCCGTACTTGTCGGCATCGGCCTTCTGAGTCCAAGCGATCTTATCGCCGATCTCATCAGGAGTCTTCTTCAGATCTTCCTTCACATCGACCTTGGGGTTGGTGCCGTCGGTCAGAACGACCTTAGCGACCCAGTCCTTCAGCTCCTCGTCGGAGTCCTCAACGTACAGGTACTTGGTCTCGCCCTCGTCCTTAGCAAAGCCCAGCACATAGCCGTTGGGATCCAGGTACAGGGTGTAATCGTCGCCCAGGGTGGGGTGCGTACGGTCGCCCAGGCTATCCAGATCATAGACCATGTGGTCGCGCTCGTCGCTGTCTCTATCAACAGAATAGGAGTAGGGGTACTTGGTGCCGTCATCCAGCTTCAGATAGGTATCCTTGCTGTCGTCGTCCTTCTCCACGCGGCTGACCTCGCCGGAAGCAGTCTCGGGAGCAAAAGCCTCGGCGATAACATACTCATCGTCGTCATTCTGGTCCACGGTGAAGACAACATAGTCATCCTCAGCAAAGCCCTCCACATAGAAGGTCTTGTCGTCCAGAGCGGGCACGCCCTTGGACAGGGGCTTCACGGTGATGTACTCGCCGTCAGCATCCTCTTTCACCTTGGTGACCTGGCCGATGTAGTTGTTGATCTCAACAACAGTGACAGTCTGGTCAGCGTCGTCGATGTAGATCTCGGTGACAGTCCCGTCGGCAGTGTAGCGGTAGGTATCGCTATTCTTGCTCTCGGGCAGAACGATTTTCTCGTCGTCCTTGCCAGACCACTCCTTGCCGTTTACAAACACGGTCCAGTCGTAGCCGTCCTTCTTGTCCTCGCTGAGCTCGGTGCAGACACTCTTGCCCAGATCTTTGTACACATCCTCGGAGTCAGTATCCTCGGTGTAGACATAGTCGGGGGTGTTGGCAACGGTGATGATCTGATCCTTGTCCAGCATCCGGACCAAGGAGGTGATCAGACCGCCGTCCTCGGTCAGATTATCGGTCTTGCTGGTGCTGCCAGCCTCAGTCTTGACGTTGTAAGAGCCGGTGCCCCAGGTGGTGGCGGGACGGCCGTAGATGGTCTCGGT
>NZ_JANGBZ010000107.1:0-3517 GCF_024462915.1 Clostridium sp. DFI.5.61 | reverse complement strand
CCCCCCCCCCCCCCCCCCCCCCCCCCCCCCCCCCCCCCCCCCCCCCCCCCCCCTCCTCTCTGTCTCAGTTCCAAAAGTCCGTCTTCTCCTTCAGACCGATGGAGGCGGCCCGGAACACCGGGTCCTTCCCCTCCCGCCGCTGGCTGGTGTAGTCCTTCAGGGCGCTGAGAGCGGTCCGGCCCAGCAGGACGATGACCGGCAGATTGATCAGGGCCATGACGCCCATGAGCACGTCCGCCACGTCCCACACCAGGTCGAACTCCATCTGCGCCCCCGCAAAGACCAGCGCCGCGGCGGCCAGACGGAAGACTGTCAGCCCCCTCTTCCCGATCCGCTCCCGGGTGATGTACCGCAGGCATCCCTCGCAGTAGAACAGGTTGCCCAGCAGGGTGGTGAATGCGAAGAGCAGCAGGGCCAGGGTGAGGAAGTAAGGCCCCACGCTGCCGAAGGTGGTGGAGAGGGACTGCTGCACGAAAGCGGCCCCCTTCAGCTGCTCAGAGGGCACGATGCCGGTGCACAGGCACATCATGGCGGTGGCGGTGCACACCAGCAGAGTGTCGATAAAGACGGACAGCATCTGCACCAGGCCCTGCTTGACCGGGTGGGACACGTCCGCCGCCGCCGCGTTGGGGGCGGAGCCCACGCCCGCCTCGTTGGAGTACAGCCCCCGCTTGATGCCCTCCATCAGTGCGGAGCCGGCGAAGCCGCCGAAGATGGCCCGGAAGTCAAAGGCGCCGGCGATGATCCTGCCGAACACCTGGGGCAGCATCTGGAAGTTCAGCGCCATGACCACCAGCGCCATCAGGATGTAGGTCACCCCCATGAAGGGGACCAGCAGGCCGGTGATCCTGACGATCCGCCTGCCCCCGCCCAGGACGCACACCGCCACCAGGACGGCCAGCAGGCCGCCCCCCACCAGGGGGACCAGGCTGGTCTGCGGGTCGCCGTAAAAGCTGTATCCGGACATGCTGTCGATCAGGTTGAAGGAGGCCAGCATGTTGAACCCCCCGGCGTAGGTGGCGATCAGGGCCGCCGCGAAGACCACGCCCAGCCAGCGGCTCTTCAGCGCCGCCTGGATGTAGTAGGAGGGGCCTCCGTAGCTCCCGCCGTTCTTGTCCCGCACCTTGTAGATCTGGGCCAGGGTGCTCTCGATAAAGGCGGACGCCCCGCCCAGCAGGGCGATGATCCACATCCAGAACACCGCGCCGTAGCCGCCGACGGCGATGGCGTTGGCCACTCCCACGATGTTGCCCGTCCCCACCCGGCTGGCGGTGGACACCATCAGGGCCTGGAACGCGGACACCGACTCCCTGGAGGAGCTCTTCTCCCCCACCACCCAGATGGACTCCGCCAAAAGCCGAAGCTGCACCCCCCGGGTGCGGATGGTGAAGTACAGCCCCACCGCCAGCAGCATGATGATGAGCAGATAGCTGTACATGAAATCGCTGATGGTCCCTATCATCTCTCCAAACATCGTCTCTCTCCTTCTTTCTCTCTGTCCGGGCAGAACGGCGCCCCCGTCAGTCATCCATGGCGGGGGCGCTGCTCTGCGCGGAGGAGATTATACCACAAATCCGGGAAGAGTTCCAGACGCCGCCGGACTTTTCTCGCATTTTGTGCAAAAAGCCGGGGGCGTCACATCATGCGGACGATCTCCTTCTTCAGCCGGGCGATGATCCGCTTCTCCAGCCGGGAGATATAGGACTGGGAGATGCCCAGCCGGTCCGCCACCTCCTTCTGGGTCTGCTCTCTGGCCCCGTCCAGTCCGAACCGGAGGGAGATGATGTGCCGTTCCCGGGGCTCCAGCCGGTCCAGGGCCTGGCGGAGCAGCTGCCGGTCCACGTCCGCCTCGATGGGGCGCATCACCAGGTCGTTCTCCGTCCCCAGCACGTCGGACAGGAGCAGCTCGTTGCCGTCCCAGTCGGTGTTCAGCGGCTCGTCCAGGGACAGCTCCGTCTTCTGGGAGGAGGTCTTGCGCAGGTGCATCAGGATCTCGTTTTCGATGCAGCGGCTGGCGTAGGTGGCCAGCTTGATGCTCTTGGCCGGCTGATAGGTCCCCACCGCCTTGATCAGCCCGATGGTCCCGATGGAGATCAGGTCCTCGATGTTGATCCCCGTGTTCTCGAACCGGCGGGCGATGTACACCACCAGACGCAGGTTGTGCTCGATGAGGCGGGCCCGGGCCTCCGGGTCCCCCTGCCCCAGGCGGGCGATCAGTTCCCCCTCCTCCTCCCGGGTCAGGGGGCTGGGCAGGGTGTCGCTCCCACCGATGTACATCACCTTCTCCGGCTGGTACAGCCCCAGCCGGACCAGGAGCCGGGCCGCCCGCTCCCTCACCGCCATCCATAACAGTCTCACAGCAGTTCTCCTTTCAAGTCAGCGCGCCGATGAGCGCGCGGTAGCTCCCTCCGTCCGAGACCGGTGTGGGAGACATGGCCACCAGCAGGGGGCCCAGCTCCTCCCCGCCCACCCTGGCACGGTCCACCCGCACCGCCAGCAGCAGGCCCCGGTCCACCCCTACGGCCCGGTAGGGCAGCAGGCGCAGGCGCCCCCGGAGGGGGCCCTCCCCCAGCCGGGCCAGCCCCCCCGCCGGGTCCCGCAGGTCCTCCGGCCCGGGCCCTGTCCCCGGCGGGAACAGGGGGGACAAGGTCTCCCCCTCCGCCACCATCACCGGCCGCCCGGAGACCGGGTCGGTCAGCGTGTTCCCCGTGTCCACCAGGGCAGTGAGCTCCACCTGCCGCTCCCGGAGGGAGAGACGGGCGGGGAGCAGCTCCCGGGAGGCAGCGGTGTGGCGGCCCGCCCCCCGGAAGATCAGGGTGATGACCGCATAGCACCCCGCTGCCGAGAGCAGGACGATCTTCAGGTCCATGGAGGAGTAGAGCACCCCGCCCCCCAGGCTCAGCCCCCGCCCCCCCAGCAGTCCGATGGCCAGCACGCCTCCGCCGAAGGCGCAGGAGAGCAGAAAAAAGATCACCACCTGGCGCAGCAGGCGGCGGCAGCCGCCGAAGGCGGTGAGCACCATCAGCACCGCCGCCGACAGCCGGCAGAGGGGCCGCCCCAGGAACCCGAAGCCGGGCAGAAAGAGCGCCACCGCATAAAGCCCGCCCAGCAGCGCCCCCAGGGCGAAGCGGAGCCGGCTCAGCCGCTCCCCGGCCAGCCGGGCGGAGCAGAGCAGGAGCAGATAGTCCACAATGGCGTTGAGCAGGAACAAGGTATCCACATAGATCACAGTCAAGCCGGCCATCTCCTCTCCGCGCGGAGCCGGTCCGGCCCCTTTTTGTTCTCCCCGGCCGCCCCCTGGGGCCGGTCCGACAAGCCCTATTATAGAGTCCGTCCATCCAGAAAAAGGTCACAATCGAGATGTCATTTTCAGGAGAAATCCCCCGCCCCTCCAGTACGGGACAGAGGGCCTGCCCGTCTATTGGTCAGACCAGCGGCGGCACCATTCCCTTTTCCTGAATAGCCCGGGCGGCCCGGAACAGGGCCCGGGAGGCCCGGGGGCTGGCCCCCATCCGGA
>NZ_JANGBZ010000106.1:0-3618 GCF_024462915.1 Clostridium sp. DFI.5.61 | reverse complement strand
GACAAAGTATTGGCTGCTCTCGTTCTTTTTATCTCATATTATATTTGACGCTTACCGTAATTCTCTCTTAATCAAAGAAGATGCGGAAATAAATTCATGAATTATCTAATACCTCTGCATTGGAATCACCCCATCCAGTGTGCGATTATTACATCATCTTTTTTTGTGTGGACACCTGCTTTGCTCTTTCATGTAATAAAGACGCTTTCAACAAAAGAGTGCAACATAATTTTTGCTTCTACAAAAGTAAAATTGTAAATGACTAAAAATAGAGAAGAAATAATAAATTGCAAAATTGTTTACCACCGATTTACATTTCATGATTGGTTGACTCCTTATAAGATGAACGCGTTCAAAATAAAATATAAGGAGTGAATAATCATGGCGTTTAGACCGGATACGAAGTATTATATTGGCAGTAAAGAATATGATACCATTTATGAAGCATTTGATGCTGTCCGTACCATGGCAAAGGGCACGGTGATAAAGGACAAAAATGGGACCACTGTATTTACAAAGGACAACAATTCTAATACCTATCACCTTTATCAGTTTAACGAGTATTATGGAGAGTCGGCAGATCAGAACTATTCCTCTGGAGAGGTGCTTCCTGGCCTTACCAACAACAGCTATGGAAAGATGCTGACGTGGTTGAATAACTTTGCATATAGCAAGGCAGTTGACGGCAATGGTGAGCTCTCTAACAGCAGAATTAGGACGTTCTTTAGACACAGCGATGTTTCCCTCAAAGCCATTTATGAAGAAAAGCAGGAGAAGGCGTCTGGCGGCTACTATTCTGTGGCGACCCTTTCTTCCGCATATGACGGGAAGCAAAATAAAGCTGCTAAAGTTGTTGTAAATTTAAGCGGGATTCGAACCAATTTGACCAATAATACCAATGCGTATTTCTTTGTAGGTATGCATTCTGGGACCAATACGTTTGAATGTGGCCTCCAGCTCCGAAAGTCTGGATCTTCCTATAAGTGGTACGCAATCTGCAACTCCACACTAGATAAGTTTGAGACCCTGAGCGCCACTCCTATTGCCAACATCAACGGCGGAGGAAATGTAACGGTTGAGCTGGTGAAGGAGGATGGGAAGATTACCTCCACAGTGTACTATAATAATGTGGAGAAGTGTAGCAAAGTATATAAAGATTCCCAGTTTGCGGCCAGTCGCTCTAATGAGTTTTATCGTACAATCTCCTTCTGCCCGCATGACTCTAACGACAATCCCACTCCCAATCTGAACAATGGAGAGTACTTTACAGGAACCGCATTTAAGGAGTGCTATATTAAGCGTGGTAGCGACAGCTATGTTGCGTGGAATTATAATTCTTCCTTTAACCAGTATGCGGTGGCGTTCAATGATGAATTCATTGATGTATCTGTCGGCAGTACGGAAAAGGCGGATATCAGCTACAAGGGACGAGACAACAACAGCAAGCTGATCGTAACCTAATGGGCCTAGAGAAGAAATAAAAAGTCACTGACATGGGGGCGCATGACTGAATCATGCGCCCCCCATACTTTTGAAGAAGAAAATAATTTATTGTTGCATTGGCTTTTGTCAGGCGTATTATATAATGGAAAGTAATATAGACATTAGTTCATCGCTAAGATGGAGAGCATATTATGAAACATAGGATTACCTATCTGGATTGTCTGCGCTGTATTGCCATCCTTTTTGTCATCGTCCTGCACGCCATGTCCCCCATCCTCTCCAACCCGGTCTATTACGGCATCTCGTCCTGGTATCTGTGTCTCCTGCAAAACCCGCTGAACCGGACTGGAGTCCCCCTCTTCTTCATGATCAGCGGATATCTGATCCTCCGCTCCCCGGATACCCTCATCCCGTCCACGTTCTATCGGAGACACCTTCTGCGGCTGGCGCTCCCCCTATGCGCCTGGAACCTGATCTATCTGCTTGCCGATGCCCTGCGCACAGGAGTGCCTGTTTCCCTTGATGCCTTTTTCTCCTCCCTGCTGAACCGCGGCCAAAGCTACCACATGTGGTTCGTCTATACGATGATGGGGATCTATCTGGCGGCTCCCTTTCTGAAGCGGATCACAGACGCCTGCACGGGCAGACAGCTGTCCCTGCTTCTCCTCCTCATTATCTTCCCCACCTCTATCCGCCCCCTTCTCAACACAGTACTGCCGGTCTACATCTATCTGTTCGACCCCATCCTGGAGGGATACCTGGGCTTCTTCCTGATGGGGTATCTGCTGGGCCATTACAGCCCTGGCAGACGCATGAGGGCCGTGATTTATTGCGGCGGTGTCATAGGATATCTCTGGGGCGTTCTGGGCAATCTCTGGACCTCGTCTCCCAAGCAGGTCCCTCTGCCCTTCAACGGCGGGTATTCTCTGAATCACTATCTCTGCGCGGCAGCCCTGTTCCTGCTCTGTAAAACGGTTTGCACCCACCATGAGAGAGACCTGCGCCCTTTGGAGAAAATGCTGGCCTCTGCTTCCAATCTGGTATTTGGGGTCTATTGGATACACGTGCTAATCCTTGATTCAATAGCGGATTTGCTTGGCGGTTCTGTGTCTGTAATTCAGCTTCTAAGTTTGGAAATAAGCCTGACAGTTGTTATCTCATTTTGTGCTGCGATGTTAATAGCAAAGATACCATTTTTGAAGAAAATTCTTATATAGCTAGCAAAAGCCGCTGTCACTAGCTTTTGGAGTGACAGCGGCTCTTCACAATAAGTTTTTGGGATGCGCTACTTCATTTGGTTTTTAATGTCTTCAAATCGAGATAACAGGTTATTGAGTTTACCGGGAAGCGGAATTCCTATTTTCCCAATGTTCTCAAAGATACTTATACCTTCATTTGACAAATAGAAAAGAGTTGTCATGGACCGTAGAACATCTGTTGAATCAACTAGGTATTGGTCCGCAACATGGGCAACCGAGATTACTAAAAAAATAGCAACCTTTTTTGCAATTCCTTTTGCACCAATATTGCTGGACAGGTGTTTAGCCTGAATGGCGGCGCAAATTCCAGTGATATAGTCGAGGACCACAAAAATCACAAGAGCATATAGTAGCCCATCTAATTCGCCCAAAAAAATGATAACAAGTTTGCCTAAATAATCAACAACTATTTCTACCATAAAGTAATGCTCCTTTCCAAAGCTGCCTATCTTAAAAATAGTCGGGACTTTATAACGCATATAAATAGTTGACACAAGGGTTCAGATAAGAGATAAAGAGACACATTTTAAAAAAAAGTAAAGGAAGACATTACTTTATGTGAGATTATTTTTAATTGCCTGCTCATTGAAATGAGTGCAACACAAAATAGAGGAATCAGCCGAACAAACTCGAAAGCTCAGATATTTGAACAGAGAATCAATGGCAGAAAAAGCGAAAACAGCTGGCCGGTGTTCCGGTCAGCCGTTTTATAATATGGAATAATTACAGATGTGTTGCCTCAAAGATCAAAATAGGGTCAGTCTCATACTTGCAAAAAGTAATGGACGCATGTTGCAATAGCTTCATAACTGCGTCTAATAGTATAGAGATGAAGAGAAATCTTTCATAAAAATTATTGCAAAGTCTGCAAATAAAAAGTCAATAGGGAAATAAAGCAAAATTGAGGAGAGAAAAA
>NZ_JANGBZ010000105.1:0-3836 GCF_024462915.1 Clostridium sp. DFI.5.61 | reverse complement strand
AAAGACACGGCTGGCTGCCGTGCCTTCAACCGTAAATACATTGTAATAGGAGGTACAAATTGTGAGGATAAAAAAGTCGGAAATCATTACCCTGCGGGTGACACCTCGTACCAAGGAGACCATCCAGGAGCGTGCCAAAGCCGCTGGCCTGACGGTCACCGACTACCTGTGTTACAGCGGATTGGCAAAAGAGATCGTGCGGGTGGAAGGGCTGGAACAGGTGCTGTCTGAACTGAAAGCACAGGGGCGAAACCTGAATCAGCTCACAACCCTGGCCAACATGGGGAGGGTAACAGTTCTGAAGGGTGACGCACTGGCAGAAAACTACGGAAAAATTTATGAACAGCTCCGGGAGCTGCTGCGGGAGGTGACTTGAGATGGCAACCTTCACCGCAATCAAAAATCGTGGCGGTGGCAGAGGTGCTCTGGGCGGTGTTCTGCGCTATGTCCAGCAGGAGGAGAAAACCACATGGGAAGATCGTCGACTTGTCTCCGGCTGGAACTGCACCGCCCAAAGTGTCTGCTCCGAAATGCAGCTCACCAAGGAGCGGTTCCATAAGACAGATGGCAGACAGTACTATCATTTCGTGCAGTCCTTTGACAAGCAGGATGACCTGTCCCCACTGGAAGTTCACGCTATTGGGCTGGAACTGGCCCAGCGTCAGTTTCCAAACTTCGAGGTGTTAGTGGCCACCCATATGGACACAGAGCATCTCCACAATCACCTGGTGGTGAACAGTGTGAGCTTCCAGAGCGGCAAGAAACTCCATCAAAGTGCCGCCGACCTGCAGGCCCACCGGATAGCCAACGATGAAATCTGCGTTGCCCACGGTCTGGAGATCCTTCCGCCACCGCAGAAGCAGGTCAAGCAAAAGCGGATGAGCACCAGAGAGTACCGCTCCGCCGCCAAGGGCGAGAGCTGGAAATTCCGTCTCATGAACACCATCGACCAGTGTATGCGGTACGCTGCCAGCAAGGAGGAATTTATCTCCCTGATGGAGAGCGAGGGGTATCAGGTGCGGTGGACGGACAGCCGGAAGAGTATCACCTACACCACGCCCACGGGAATGAAGTGTCGGGACGACCGGCTCCACGAGGAGAAGTACACAAAGGAGGTTATGGAACATGAGTTCAGAATCCGGGCAGCGATTGCCCATGGAGGAATTGAAGCGGAGGAACGCTCCGCAGCCGATACCAACCCAAGCCTGTCCCAGCAAAGA
The DNA here is from genome assembly GCF_024462915.1 of Clostridium sp. DFI.5.61. Taxonomy (NCBI): domain Bacteria; kingdom Bacillati; phylum Bacillota; class Clostridia; order Eubacteriales; family Clostridiaceae; genus Clostridium; species Clostridium sp. DFI.5.61. The sequence continues at coordinate 2,616 of NZ_JANGBZ010000105.1, read as the reverse complement.
GGAGTGGCAGGGCTCCATCGGCTGGACGAGCTGGAGCAGCACACAGCGGCCCACACAGCCCTTCTGCGGGAGGTTTCCAGCCGGAGGGAGCCATGCCTCACTCAGTCCCAGATGGAGGCCCTGGCGCGGGATGTGGCGGGGATACAGGCGCTGCTGCGACAGGCTGGGAAGAAGAAAGAATTCTCTATCTCTCCTCCCAGTCTGGGAACCGCGATGTCGGTCATGGTATGGCTGGCCCTGATTTTGCTGGGGACTATGGTGGGTATGGTGGTCTTGCAAACGGTCTGGTCCGGCTTGGCCGCTCTCTGGAACGCGGTCAAGATTCTGATCCCGTAAGGGATGCCACCACCATGCACCAGCACACCGACCGGAAAACGCTCCGTCAGGAGCGGAAAAAGAAAATTGCCCTCGGTCACAAAGAGGACGATCACGAAGGAGAACCGACCTGGCAGCAGAGTATGAGCTGACAGCTATGATCGTACGATGCCCCCAAAGACATTTTGGCGGAAAGTACTATTCTCGATCTGGCCTTCATAATGATAGACCAGTGCAAGCGGGAAGGAGGTGGAGACTCCGCTGTGAAGAAACGAAAATTAAATTATCAGTTCCATAACCCGAATCCAGCGGCAGCCACCGCCGACTACATCTTGAAAATCCTGTTGGAAGCAAATCAGGAAAAGGTGCAGTCCGCTATACAGGCAGCCACAGATGGGCTGAAAGATATGAAGGAAGAAATTGATGAGGGGCATCCTGCGTGAAAAGGGTGCCCTTTTTGTTGTTGCAATTTAAAACAACATATAGTAGAATAACGATGTAACGGAACGGTATGAAAATAACGGAGAGGTTGCTATGAATATTGCCGCTTACTGCCGGGTATCCACGGACAAGGAAGATCAGCTTAATAGCTTGGAGGCACAGAAGGAATTCTTTTCTGAATATACCAAACGCACAGGGGACAACCTGGTGCGGCTGTATGCTGACGAGGGTATTTCCGGGACAAAAATCAAAAACCGAAAAGAGTTTTTGCGGATGATGTCAGACGCGGAGCATGGCCTGTTTGATATGGTGGTGGTCAAGGACATCTCACGCTTTGCCCGGAATACAGTTGACCTTTTGCAAAATGTCCGCAAGCTGAAAGCGTTGGGAATCGAAACCCAGTTTTTGACCGCCAACATGACCAGCATGGGCAACAGCGAATTTGTGCTGACGATCTTCGGGGCCCTGGCCCAGGAGGAGAGCGCCAACACCTCCAAGCGGGTGAAATTTGGCAAGAAAATGAATGCTGAGAAGGGGAGAGTCCCCAACATTGTCTATGGCTATGACAAGACCATCGGCGACTACTTCAACCTGACCATCAACCAGGAGGAGGCCGCCGTTGTTCGCCAGATTTATGAGTGGTATATCAAAGACGGCTACGGTGCGGCAAAGATATCCATTTTCCTCAATGAGCGGGGGCTGCGGACAAAGCGCAACTGTCAGTGGAGCCAGAACGGTGTGTGCCGCATTCTTACCAATGAGCTTTATACCGGAAAAATTATCAACGGCAAACAGGAAGTGACTGATTTTCTCACCGGCCAGCGGGCGGATAAAGATGCATCAGAATGGATGGTGGTAGAGCGGCCGGATCTCCAGATTATTGACATGGAAACCTTTGAGCAGGCCCAGCAGATCATGAAGTCCCGTGGACGAGCCTTTAAGGTAGACAAACAGCGACAGAGCAACAAATACTTGTTCTCTACTCTTATCAAGTGCAAGGAGTGTGGCTGGTCCTTCCGACGGGTGGTGCGCACCTACAAGAACACTTATGTGCGCTGGGTCTGCTCTGGCCACAACGGCAAAGGGGCGGACAACTGCCCCAACGCCGTGACAGTAGACGAGGAGGAACTGATCGAGGTTTTGCAGGAATATTTCGCCGGGCTACTGAAAACAAAGAAAAATGTCATCCGCTATGTGGTGGGGGAATTCCAGCGGGTCTATAAGGCAAAGGATGAAAACCTGAACTATGAAAAGGAACTGAACGCCCAACTTGCCAAGCTGCAAAAGACCCGCCAGAAATACATGGATATGTATGCTGATGATCTGATCAGCCGTGAGGAGCTGAATGACAGGATCGGTGGGATGCGGAAAGAGATCGAACGGCTGGAAAACGAGCTGAAAATGGTGTCCTACCACCTGACAAAGGGCGAGCAGTTGGAAAGCGTCCTGCAGCAGACTTTCAAGGAGATCGAGGACATTGCCGATGTGCATCAGATGACCAATGCCCAGCTCAAGCGGATCATCCAGAAGATCGAAGTGGACAAGGATGGGAATGTGGACATCTATCTGCGCCTGTTCGGTGATTTGGGCTTGGACGAAACGGTTCTAATTCGTAACGACGAAACATAAGGACCTGTCCGAGCGCCTTCCCGCCTTCAACCAGCCTCTCTATCTCCAGGTCAAGGGCGTGCTGGAGGAGAACAAAGCGGAACGGCATATCCGGGGCGGCATCGCCACCCGACGGAAATACAAAGGAGCCTGAGCCGGGGGAGGGGCGCTTTCCTCCTGGCGTCCGGCTTCCGGAACAGGCGGGGGGGGGGGGGGGGGGGGGGGGGGGGGGGGGGGGGGGGGGGGGGGGGG
>NZ_JANGBZ010000104.1:0-4588 GCF_024462915.1 Clostridium sp. DFI.5.61 | reverse complement strand
CCCCCCCCCCCCCCCCCCCCCCCCCCCCCCCCCCCCCCCCCCCCCCGGGGCAGTGGCTGTGCGCCGGCGGGGCGGGGCCCCCGGGCTCACCAGTGGTTGTAGCTGAGGATGTCGTCCAGCTCCTTGCGTACCTTGGGCCGGGGAGCGGTCTCCTTGGCGGGATAGCCCACGGTGACGATCAGGCGGACGGGCCGCTCCTCCGGGATGCCGAAGGACTGGTGCAGCTTGGCCTGGTTCATGGTGCCGATGAGGCAGGTGCCCAGCCCCATGGAAGTGGCCTCATAGCACAGGGCCATGGCAGCCATGCCGATGTCCATCTGGGCGAAGTGCTGGGCACCGTAGTGCTCCGCGACGCCGGGCTTGACGTGTGCCTCATCCTCACAGATCAGGATGAAGTTGGGCACCCGGTCTCCCCAGGGGCAGCCAGTGAGCCCGTCGTCGTCCAGCGCTTCAATGAGCTTGGCCCGGGCCTCTGGCTCGTCGATGATGATGAAGCGCCAGGGCTGGGCGTTGCAGCCGCTGGGGGCCAGCCGGGCTACGTCCACCAGGTGGGCCAGGGTCTCCCGGGGCACGGGGCGGTCGCTGTACACACGGCAGCTCTCCCGGGCCGCCTGCAAAGCCTCAAAATCCATTTCAAAGATCCCCTTTCTGTTTTGTTGGATACGGTCTGACGTGGGGGCTTCCCCAAAAAGAGCGCGAGTCAACAGGGCCGGATCAGTGATAGAAATCGGTGGTGTCCACCTCGTGGGCCTGGTAGCCGGCCTGGCTCAGCGCCTCCAGGATGCGGTCCTTGTGGTCGTGGCCGAAGGCCTCCAGGGTGACCTTCAGCTCCACGCCGCTCTGGCGGTTGATGTTCACGAACTGGTTGTGCTCCAGCTTGATGACGTTGCCGTTCTCCCGGGCCAGGATATCGGCGATGCTGAGCAGGGCACCGGGACGGTCGGGGAGGAGGACGGAGAAGGTGAAGATGCGGCCCCGCATGATCAGGCCGTGCTGGACCAGGGAGGCCATGGTGATCACGTCCATGTTGCCGCCGGAGAGGACGCAGACCACGTTCAGCCCCTGGCAGGACAGGTGGCGCAGAGCGGCCACGGACAGCAGGCCGGAGTTCTCCACCACCATCTTATGCTTTTCCATCACATCCAGGAAAGCCTCCACCAGCTCCGTATCTGGGATGGTGATGATCTGGTCCACATGGTCCCGGATGTAGGGGAACACCTTGTCTCCAGGGGTCTTGACGGCGGTGCCGTCAGCGATGGTGTTGGCGGTGGGCAGGGAGACCACATGGCCCGCCTCCAGGCTGGCCTTCATGCAGGCCGCCCCCTCCGGCTCCACGCCGATGACTTTTACGTTGGGGTTGAGCAGCTTGGCCAGGGTGGACACACCCGCCGCCAGCCCGCCGCCGCCGATGGGCACCAGGATGATGTCCACGTCGGGCAGGTCCTGGAAGATCTCATAGGCGATGGTGCCCTGGCCGGTGGCCACCTCCAGGTCGTTGAAGGGGTGGATATAGGTCAGCCCCTCCTCCTCCGCCAGCTTGGCGGCCAGCTCGGCGGACTCGTCAAAGACCTCACCGTGGAGGATGACCTTGGCCCCGTAGTCCTTGGTATTGTTCACCTTCACCAGGGGGGTGGTGGTGGGCATGACGATGGTGGCGGGCACGCCGGCGGCCTGGGCAGCGTAGGCCACGCCCTGGGCGTGGTTGCCGGCGGAGGCGGTGACCAGGCCCCGCTCCCGCTGTTCCTGGGTCAGGGTGCTGATCTTATAGTAAGCGCCCCGGATCTTGTAGGCGCCGGTGACCTGCATATTTTCGGGCTTGAGATAGACCCGGTTGCCGCAGCCCTTGGACAGGGCCGGGGAGTCGATGAGACTGGTCTCCCGGATCACGCCCTTTAAGACGCTCCGGGCGTTTTTGAACTGTTCCAGTGTGGGCATGGTCAAAACTTCCTTTCTGCGCTTGGACGACGTATTACATAAAGTGAATCATACCCAATTCCGGGAGGAAAGTCAATGGAGGGGGCGGGAGCGGGAGCGGATTTTTTTAGAAAAGGGTGGAATTTTGCGGGAAGGGGGAGGGGGACGCTTGCGCAGCTGCCGGGGGATGGAGTAAAATAGAGAAAAAACGGGGGGAGAGCGCCATGGGGGGACTGGGGAGAAAAGGCTGGAGGATCGGCCCGTGGCAGCGCAGGCTGCTGATCGGGCTGGCAGTGGCCCTGACCTCCCAGCTGTATCTGACAGTGTGGGCGGAGGGCTTCCGGGTCTCCACCGCCGCCATCCTCTACCCGGCCCTGCTGGTGACCATGATGCGGGAGAGCCACCGCCCGGACACTGGGCTGGTCACCGGACTGTGCGTGGTGATGATGCGGCTGGCACTGGACCTGGCGGCAGGGATGCCGCCGGGGGAGGCGCTGCGGATGGAGTATCCCGGCGGCGTGTTCTACCTCTGCTATGACTGTGTGCTCTGCCTGCTGATCCGGGACCGGCGCACCGCCTCTCTGGGGCGGATGGGAGCGGCCTTTCTGGTCAGTGACTTTATCTCCAATGTGATCAATCTGTACCTGTCCTCCGGAGTGCGGGGGCTGGAGACGGAGGCCCGGGCCCTGCTCCCCCTGATCGGACTGGCGGTGGCCCGATCCTTCACTGCGGCCATGATCCTGTGGGGGAGCCGGTACTACCACCGCCTGCTGCTGCGGCAGGGGCACGAGCGGCGCTACCAGCGCCTGTTCCTGATGACGGCGGAGCTGAAAAACGAGCTGTACTTTTTAAAAAAGAACTCCGACGACATTGAACAGGTGATGACCAACGCATACCGCCTCTATGAGCGGCTGGGGGAGAAGGAAGGGGAGAGCGGTGAGCTGAGTGCCCTGGCCCTGTCCATTGCCCGGGACGTCCACGAGGTGAAAAAGGACAACCTGCGCATCATCCGGGGCATCGAGGGGGAGGTGGAGGAGGTCTACGACCAGGAGCAGATGGAATTCCAGGATCTGATGCACATTCTGGAGAACTCCACCCGGCGGATGCTGGGGGAGAACCGGGCCAGCATCCGCCTGGAGTGCAGGCGCACCGCCAACTTCTCCACCCAGGAGCACTACCGCCTGCTGTCCATCCTGAAGAACCTGGTGACCAACGCCATCGAGGCCATTCAGGGAGCTGGCGGCCGTGGGATCGTGCTGGTGGAGGAGCGGGTGGAGGGTGACACTCTGTTTCTCACCGTGTCAGACGACGGCCCCGGCATCTCGGAGCGCTCCATGCACAATCTGTTCCAGGTGGGCTATTCCACCAAATTTGACCCGGAGACCGGCAACATCAACCGGGGCGTGGGCCTGCCCGCAGTCAAGTCGCTGACAGAGGAGCTGGGCGGCTCCGTCTCGGTGGAGAGCCAGCCGGGGCGGGGCGCGCGTTTTTCCGTGGAGCTGCCGCTCCACCGTGTGAAGGGGGAGAAGAGAGAGAAATGAGGATCTATATCGCGGAGGACGACCCCTCGGTGATCGGGGTGCTGGAGGATATCCTGGAGAGCAGCGCACTGGGCCGGGTGTGCGGCGCCAGCGAGGAGGGGGCCCCGGACCCGGAGCGGATCATGGCGCTGGACCCGGATCTGGTGCTGGTGGATCTGCTGATGCCCGGGCGGGACGGCATCCAGCTGGTGCGGGAGCTGAAGGAGCTGGGCAGCCGGGCCAAGTTCGTGATGATCTCCCAGGTGTCGGCCAAAGAGCTGATTGCAAAAGCGTATCAGGCCGGGGTGGAGTTCTTTATCCAGAAGCCCATCAACCTGATCGAGGTGCGCCAGGTGGTGGGCAACGTGATCCGGCAGATGGAGAACGAGAGGGCCCTCCACACCATCCAGAGCGTGTTTCAGAGCCGGGAGTCCCAGCCCGCCGCTCCGGCGGGGCGGCAGGAGGTGTGGCGCCGGCGCATCCAGTACATCCTGAGCCAGCTGGGCATGGCAGGGGAGAAGGGGGCCGGGGACATCATGGAGCTGTGCCTCTTCCTGCTGGAGCGAAAGCAGACGGCCTCTCAGATCGGAGTGGGCACCCTGTGCAGCCAGCTCAGTGACAGCCCCAAGACCATGGAGCAGCGGGTCCGGCGGGCGGTGGAGCGGGGGCTGGGCCATATCGCCAGCCTGGGGGTGGAGGACTATGGGAACGAGTTCTTCACCCAGTATGCCGCGGTGCTCTTCCCCTTTCCCGAGGTGCGGGCTGAGATGGCCCATCTGCGGGGAAAAGGGGGACGCGGCAAGGTGAACCTGAAAAAATTCCTGGACGGCATGCTGATCCTGACAGAGGAATACTGAAGCGCACAGCTGGCCGCCCTGGGACAACGTCCCGGGGCGGCCAGCTTGTCAAAAAAGCCCTCCTGCAAGGAGTTCCGTTGCCCGCAGGCGACGGAATCAAATTAAATCACGTCATTTCCGGGGGCGTGTACCTCGGAAATGACACCTCTTACACAAGATGGGCCCACTTTCCTGCAAGGGATCGGGACCCAGCTTGCGTGCTTGCTTTCTCGAAAAAGCGGCTCTGCCGCTTTTTCGACAGTCGGGGGGGGGGGGGGGGGGGGGGGGGGGGGGGGGGGGGGGGGGGGGGGGGGGGGG
>NZ_JANGBZ010000103.1:0-4786 GCF_024462915.1 Clostridium sp. DFI.5.61 | reverse complement strand
AAGGCCCTGAAACTCCAGGCCACCGCCGCCCTTTTTTGGTAGACTTTTGGTAGACGAAAATTCAAATCGCATAGCACATAGGGAGTTCCGCAGGTCGGAGCATCTCCTGCGCTTGAGGGACAAGAAGAGAAGCGGAGTAGGAACCTTGTAAAAGTAACGGAAATTTTGTGAAAAACTTAGCGGCGGACAGGCGAATAGAGGAAATTTCAGAGAAATGGGAAGAAGGGCCTTGAAAAGTGGGCGGGAGTGTGTTAAGGATTATATAGTAGAGATAGAGTGTGACCAGAGAAGGTCTGAAGCTTTCGGGATAGATGGAAAGGAATGGCGGATCGACCCATGAGAAGACAGAGCAAGGGCTATGAAATCGATATGTGCAACGGGACGCTTGCCAACAAGATCCTGCTGTTTGCGCTGCCGCTGATGGCCTCCAGCCTGCTGCAGCTCCTGTTCAATGCGGCGGATGTGGTGGTGGTAGGCCAGTTCTGCGGAAAGGCGTCCCTGGCTGCTGTGGGCTCCAACACCGCACTGATCAATCTGCTGGTCAACCTGTTTGTAGGTCTGTCGGTGGGTGCCAATGTGGTGGTCGCCCAGGACCTGGGCGCCGGACGGAAGGCCGAGGCCAACCGCGCTGTGCACACCTCCATCCTGCTGGCTATGATCAGCGGCGTGGTCTTGATGATCTTCGGCGTCATTATGGCCCGCCAAATGCTGGAGTGGATGTCCTCCCCGGAAAATGTGATCGGGCTGGCCTCGGTGTATCTGAGGATTTACTTCATCGGCATGCCGGCCACCATGGTGTACAACTTCGGCAGCGCCATCCTGCGCGCCAAGGGAGACACCCAGCGCCCGCTCTATTTCCTGCTGGCTGCAGGTGTGCTCAATGTGGTGCTGAACCTGTTCTTTGTCATCGTTTGCAGGTTGGATGTGGCAGGTGTCGCCATGGCCACCAGCATTTCCCAGTATGTCTCTGCCTGGCTGATCCTGCGCTGCCTGATGCGGGAGCACGGGGCGCTGCACCTGAACCTTCACCGGATGCACTTGAACAAGCGGGTCATCGGTCGGATCTTTCAGGTGGGCCTGCCCGCCGGCTTCCAGGGCGTCATCTTCTCCCTGTCCAATGTGGTGATCCAGTCCTCCATCAACTCCTTCGGCGACACGGTAATGGCGGGGTCCGCCGCAGCCCAGAATATCGAGGGCTTCGTTTACGCGGCCATGAACGCTTTCTATCAGAGCGCCCTGACCTTCAGCGGGCAGAACTATGGTGCCGGCAAATGCGACCGCGTGGACAAGGTGGCCCTCTACTGCCAGGGCTTTGTGATTCTGACCGGCCTGATCCTGGGTAACCTGGCCTTTTTCTTCGGCTCTCAGCTCCTTGGCATCTACGCACCTGGGGAGCCGGACGTGATCCAGCAGGGGCTGGTGCGGATGTCCTATATCGGCCGGCTGTACGCCATCTGTGGTATTATGGATACCATGGTGGGCATCCTAAGAGGGATCGGCTATTCTATCGTGCCCATGGTGGTCTCCCTGCTGGGCTCCTGTGTGCTGCGCCTGCTGTGGGTCTGGTTCGTGTTCCCCCTGGACCCGGTTCCAGGGAACCTGTATATCTCTTATCCCATCACCTGGGCAATCACAGGAGCGGTCCACATCATCATGTTCCTGGCGATTCGGAAAAAGGCGTACGCCAAGGTACAGGGGAGCGGTCCCTCCTATCTGTCTGTGGATGGACACCATCCGGAAGCGACGGAGCAGTGAAAAGAAAAAGCGGCTGGGGTCTCTGCGCGGAGATCTCAGCCGCTTCTGCCTGTTTAAAAAGAAAAAATCGACCAACAGAAAACTTTTCTGGCGTCATGACCGTCTGAACTAGGTAGAAGGGCCCCTTCTCTCTGCATGGCCCCGTGGCGCGGGGATTGTAACAAAATTGTTGCTTGCATCCGGCAGTGAAACCCGGTATTCTGTTGCAGGAGGAGGGGGAGGCTATGGACTATGACAGACTGCTCAATCTGACCACGGATCTGGGATACCAGCTGATGGCCAGCGGGGCGGAGATCTACCGGGTGGAGGAATCCATGCATCGGGTGCTGAATGCCTATGGCCTGGAGCGGCCGGAGGTGTTTGCCATCCCGAACTGCATCATCGTCAGCGTGACTACGCCCCAGGGGCATCCTATCACCCGGATGCGGCGCATCCCGGGCCATGGGACAGACATTGAGCTGCTGGAGCGGTGCAATGACCTGTGCCGGCATCTATGCAGCCAGGTCCCACCACTGGAGGATGCCCAGAGCTTGGTCTCCGCCCTGGAGAGAGGGTATCCCCGCTACTCGTCCCATCAGGTACTGATGGGGTATGGTTTGGCCCCCGCTTTTTTCACCCTTCTATTCGGAGGTCATTTCCTGGACGGCCTGTGTGCTTTCGTGTGCGGCTTGGCGGTAGGGATCTGCCTTTTATATGGGGGGCGGTTCATTGGGAGCAACAGCTTCTTCCGCACCGTAGTATGCAGCACAGTGGGCTCGCTGCTCTCCCTGCTGCTGGTGCGCCTGGGCTTCGGATACGACGTGGATACTGTGACTATCGGTGTGCTGATGGTGCTGGTGCCCGGCGTGGCGCTGACCAACGCCATGCGGGAGATCATGGCCGGGGACATCATCTCGGGCCTGAGCCGGACAGCGGACGCCATCCTGGTGGCTTCGGCCATTGCCCTGGGCACGGTGGTGGGGCTGGCCATCGGCCAGATGCTTTAGGACCGTTGGAGGTGGATCGGGATGGAGCGAATTTTTCTGGACTATGTCTTGCCCTGCCTCTGGGCCTTTCTGGCCTGCGTAGGCTTTACACTGGTCTTCAACATCCACGGCGTAGGAAAGCTGATCTGCGGCTTCGGGGGAGGACTGGGCTGGCTGGTGTATCTGCTGGCGGGCAGCAGCATCGTGGCCGCGTTCCTGGCTGCGGTGGCCATAGGCGTCTTTTCGGAGATCATGGCCCGGCTGCGCCGCTGCCCGGTGACCGGCTATCTGCTGGTAGCACTTCTCCCCCTGGTTCCGGGGGGAGGTATCTATTACGCCATGAGCTACTGCGTGGCGGGAGATACAGACCGGTTCCTGGCTGAGTTGCTGCACACCTTTGGGATGGCGGCGGCCCTGGCGGTGGGAGCCATGCTGGCCTCGTCTGTATTTCGGACGGTGTTTCCTCGGCTGTACCACCGGCCGGCCGGGTCCTGAGACGGGGCAAAGAGAGAGAATCATGCGACTGGAATTTTTGGAGGTAATCTGATGAAGCGTTTTCCTTCCTTTCTCTGTTTCCTGATGGCAGCGGCTATCTCGGCCAGCCTGACCGGGTGCGGCGGCAGCCCCGGCGCAGGCAGCTCCGCCCAGGGACAGTCGGCTGACCCGCCTGCCCAGAGTGCTCAGCCGGAGGCCGGTACCCCGGCGGCTGACCCCTCCGGGGCGCCGGATCATAATGTGCCTGGAGAGGGCCCTGCCGGAGCTGTGCCGGAGGGAGAGCCCTCCACCCTGTCCGGCGGATCAGAACAGGGGCGGAACGTCCCAAACAGCCCGGAGGACAAGCCTGCCCATGTGGGAGAGAGCGGAGAGAGCAGCTACGACTTCTCCCAGCCCGCGCCGGAGAGTCCGGCAGTGGACAACACCTACTTTGAGGACGCCGCTTTTGTGGGGGACTCCCGCACGGACGGCTTCCTGCTTTACAGTGGGATCGGGACTGGGACCAACCTGACCTCCAATGGCCTGTCCATCTTCAAGCTGGCGGAGAAAAAGGTGATCACGATTGATGGGACCGCCTATACGCTGCTGGAGGCCCTGGAGCTGGGCGAATATGGAAAGGTGTACCTGTCCCTGGGCGTCAATGAGCTGGGCTACTACAACGACGAAGGCTTTTACCAGGCATACTGTGACGCCATCGATGCTATCCGGGCTTGCCAGCCCGACGCGGTCATCTACATCCAGGGCCTGATCCCTCTGAACGAGTCGGTGGTGGCGGCATCTGGCGGCCCCAGCTATCTGACCAACGAGCACCTCCGGGTGTACAACGGCCTGATGCAGAAAGCGGCAGAGGAAAAGCAGGTGGTGTTTCTGGACCTGTATTCCGAATTTGCCAATGAGAACGGGGAACTGCCCGAGGAGGCCAGCAAGGACGGGGTGCATCTGAAGAGCGACTACTGCAAGCAGTGGCTGGAGTATCTGAAAGTCCATACTGTGGACTTCGAAACACTTTATCCGGAGGGAACTGAGACATGAGACGATTTGCTGGGATAGCGGCGGTACTGTTTCTGCTTTTGCTGCCGCTGGCCGCCTGCGGCGGCGCGGAGGAGAAGGCTGGGTTTGACCCGGAGATCACCCTCCAGGCGCTGGCGGACGCTGGAGCCTTCTCTGAGGAACTGGAGGAGCTGGACGGCGACACTGCCTTTACCCTCTACGGCTTGGGAAACTCCGGGCTGGAGCGGGAGGATCTGACCGCCGCCAAGGTACTGCGCTCAGCGGGCGCCACCTGTGAGGAGGGGGCTGTCCTGGTCTTCACCAGCGGGGACCAAGCGCAGACAGCCGTCCAGGTGCTGGGAGACTATGTGCAGAAGCAGATAGACTCCAACCGGGACTACCGTCCTCAGGAGCTGCCCAAGCTGGAGAGCGCCGTCATCCAGCAGCGGGAGAACACTGTGCTGCTGCTGGTGGCCGGCGACCTGGAGGCGGCTCAGGGCGTGCTGGAGCAGTAAAGGGAGATAGACTGGGGGGGGGGGGGGGGGGGGGGGGGGGGGGGGGGGGGGGGGGGGGGGGGGGGG
>NZ_JANGBZ010000102.1:0-4954 GCF_024462915.1 Clostridium sp. DFI.5.61 | reverse complement strand
CCCCCCCCCCCCCCCCCCCCCCCCCCCCCCCCGGCCCTGTATATTTCGAATCCCCTTTTTTCAGTTGCAGATGTTTCAGGATGAGACCGGAGAGCTCGAGGGGGCGGCAGCCCGCCTGGAATGGAATCACATCCCCTAGCCCTTGCAGAGCAAGGGCTGCGGCGAGCAAATTGAGGACTTTTCCCGCAGTCAGAGTGGTCCATCCGCGGACCGCTCTGTTCATCCACACAGGCTCCATTGAAAGTTCTCCAGCTTCAGCCGGCTCCCCACCGTGGTCCCCTCCGGGAGCAGAAACATGGTCAGGGAGTGTTTCTGCCCATCATCCGATACCATTTCAGCATAATCTCCATTAATATTGCTCACGGTATAGTAAATTGCCTCCATTTCCGGCCCTCCAGTCCTTCCAGCTCCGATCCCGCTTGCCGCGGTCAGCTTCAGTGTACCGGTTTCTCAGGGGGCTGTCAACCACCCTCCCGTGCCTTTTCCGCCCGCTTTTGATACCACCGCAGACAGTCCCGGTTCCCAGTCACCTTCATCAGCACCCCAGACACCGCCATGTCCGCTGCCACCGTGGCGGCCGCCGTCCAGGTCACTCCAGGCGGGATCAGGGCGGTCAGCCGCGCCACCGCCGGATGGACGAAGTAGATGAGTGGGAGGGCCAGCGCCCCCCAGGCCAGGGAAAAGGGGAGGCATATCTTCCCCTGGATGCTGCCCGGCAGGCCGGTATAATCCCAGAAGGAGACGCCCAGTCCCCGCTCGTACAAAATTGCCATCCCATATTCCGCCGCCGTGGCCGCCAGGCCCCCCAGCAGGAACAGCGTAAAGGGATTCTGGATGACAGTCCGCGGGAGCAGCAGGATCAGGCAGGCCCCCACGCCGTACACCGGGCACAGCGGGAGCACAAGCAGGCTTTTTCGGTCCCCCCGCCCTCCAGTTGCCCGGGCGTAGGCCACCTCCAGCAGGAAGCCGAAAAAGCTGTATAGGATAAAGTTCCAAACCCAGATCAAAGGTCAGCCCTCCATTTCTCTGCTACATAGGGTAGCGAAAATGAGTGGCTTTCATGCGGGCAAATTTTGTCATTAACGGCCAGGTCCCGGGCCTTTTTCTGCCTGCGGTCTGTTTTCCCGGAAGCTGAGTCCATCCTTGGAAAAAGTGGGGCAGACTTTTCCATGATGCCTTGCGGAAAAGGGCGGTTTGTGGTAGGATTACTCGAAGAATACGGATGACAGGAGAGTGGAGCGCGATGCGTCATTTGATCGATTTTGGGGACCTGCCCCGCCATGAGTGGGACGCCCTGTATGCCCGGGCCAGCCAGATCATGGATGACCCATCCCAATTTGTGGACGTGTGTAAGGGCCGGGTGTCGTGCAATCTGTTTTACGAGCCCTCCACCCGCACCAACTTCTCCTTCCAGACCGCCATGCTGCGCCTGGGCGGGACGGTGTTCGGCTTCGCCGATCCTAACTCCTCTTCCGTTGCCAAGGGAGAGACCCTGAAGGACACCATCAAGATGGTCTCCGGCTACGCCGATGTAGTGGTGATGCGCACCCCTTGGGAGGGCTCGGCCAAGGCCGCCTCCCTCTACTCCGCCGTCCCCGTGGTCAATGCCGGCGACGGCGGCCACATGCACCCCACCCAGACCATGGCTGATCTGACCACCATCACCCGCCTGCGGGGGGGCGTAGACGGCCTCTCTCTCGGCCTGTGCGGCGACCTGAAGAACGGACGCACGGTACACTCCCTCATCAAGGCCATGGCCAAGTTCCGGGATATCAAGTTTTTCCTCATCTCTCCCCGGGATCTGGCCGTTCCCGAATATATGCGGGTCTTCATGCGTGAGAACAATATGTGGTTCACCGAGGTCACCGGTCTGGAGTCCGTCATCCCCCAGCTGGATGTCCTCTACATGACCCGCATCCAGCGGGAGCGGTTTGTAGACCCCCTGGAGTATGAGCGCAACAAGGGGATCTATATCCTCACCCGGCGCAAGCTGGAACGGGCCAAGCCCAGCATGCTGGTGATGCATCCCCTCCCCCGGGTGGATGAGATCTCCATCGACGTGGATGACGATCCCCGGGCCGTCTATTTCCAGCAGGCCCGCTACGGGATGTTTGCCCGGATGGCCCTTCTGGAGCATCTGGCCCTCCAACCCCGGGATGACGCTCCTCCCGCTGTGGAGATCGGAACCAAGCCCGTCTGTACCAACCCCCGCTGCATCACCCAGACCGAGCACTATCTCCCGCCTCTGGTGAAAAAGATCGGCGGCGTGGACTGCTGCGGCTTCTGTGACGCCGCTCTGTGCTAAGATTTGATCTCTCCCTGTAAAAATGCCGTTAATTCCGCCTCTTTTCTCTTGACGCAGGCCCCTCTTTCCTTTATCCTTTTTATCATCCCGCCCCTCAGCGGGAAAGGATCGCCGGCCGCTCCCCTTCGGGGTCGGACCGGCTCGAAGGAGTTATCCGCGTTTATGGACACAGACAGCGACTGCGCCCGACCCGATTTATTACTGTAAAAAAGCACAGCTGCCCTATCCAGGATAGGGCCGGCTGTGCTTTTTTGCATCCTGATGTCCAATTTTGAGGAGGAACGATCCGTGTCAACTATTGCCATACAACTGCTGGTCCAGGTCATCCTGATCCTGATCAATGCCTTTTTTGCGGCTACCGAGATCGCGGTGATCTCCCTCAACGCAAACAAGCTGCGGATGTTGGAAGAGAGCGGGGACAAGCTGGCTCCCAGGCTGCTGAAAATGCTGGAGCAGCCAGCCGGCTTCCTCTCCACCATCCAGATCGGCATCACGCTGGCCGGTTTCCTCGGCTCCGCCTTTGCGGCGGACAGCTTCTCCGAGTATCTGGTCCGCTGGATCTGTGAGGATCTTGGCTTTACCGCCCTCCCCATCTCCGTGGTGGATACCTTCTCGGTGGTCGTCATCACTCTGATCCTCTCCTACTTTACTCTGATCTTCGGCGAGCTGGTCCCGAAACGCATCGCCATGCAGAAGTCCCTGGAGATGGCACGTCTCTCCTGCCGGGTGGTCTCCACGCTTGCCTTCATCGCCCGGCCTGTGGTGGCCCTTCTCTCCTTGTCCACCAATGGAGTGCTCCGTCTGCTCCGCATGAAGACCGAGGACGAGGAGGAACAGGTCACCGAGGATGAGATCCGCATGATGATCGACCTGGGTAACGAGAACGGAGCCATCGATGCGGAGGAGAAGGAACTGCTCCAGAACGTCTTTGAATTCGGCGACCTCTCGGTCAGCGACGCCATGACCCGGGTAGGCGATGTCACCGCTATTCAGGTGGACACCCCGCCCGGCGAGGTCCTGGACGTCATCCGCGCCACCGGGCTGTCCCGCTTCCCGGTCTATGGCAGCGATCTCAATGATATTTTGGGCATCCTGAACGCCCGGGATCTTCTGCTGGATATGGCCTCTTCCCGGCACCGCACTGTGCGGGAGCTGATGCGTCCGGCCTACCTGGTGCCGGAGACTCTCTCTGCGGACGACCTCTTCCGGGATATGCAGCACAAAAAGGTACATCTGGCGGTGGTCATCGACGAGTACGGCGAATTGGCCGGTGTCGTGAGCCTGGAGGATCTGTTGGAAGAGATCGTAGGCAATATCTACGATGAGTTCGACCCGGCGGAGCCCCCGGAGCTGGAGCATCTGGAGGACGGTGTCTGGCGGTGCAGCGGCGGCCTCAGCGTTGACACTCTGGCGGAAGAGCTGGGATTCGATCCCCCGGAGGACGCGGACTACGACACCGTGGGCGGGATGGTGCTCAGCTGCCTCCGCACCATTCCGGAAGATGGGAGCCGTCCCCACGTAGAGGCGGGTGGCCTGGACCTCCAGGTGGAGCAGGTAGCTGACCACCGGATCCAGTGGGTGCTGGTCCGCCGTTCCCAGCCCGCCGCTCCCCACCCCCAGTGATCCCTGTTTCGCCCTGCGGAGGTCCTCCGCAGGGCGAAATCGAAAAAAGGGATTGACAAGCGCCCTTCCATGTGGTATCATTTTCAAGCTGACACAGAGAGTGAGGCGCCCATGCGGGTGTAGTTCAATGGTAGAATCCCAGCCTTCCAAGCTGGTCGCGTGGGTTCGATTCCCATCACCCGCTCCATATGCGCCTGTAGCTCAGGTGGATAGAGCAACTGCCTTCTAAGCAGTGGGCCAGGGGTTCGAGTCCCTTCAGGCGTGCCATCTTCCCTCTGCTGTCGCTGTTATATGGTGGGTGTAGCTCAGTTGGTTAGAGCATCGGATTGTGGTTCCGAGGGTCGAGGGTTCGAGTCCCTTTACCCACCCCATATGACCTCAAGGCGTAAGGGCCGGAGCGTCGGCTCCGGTCCTTGCCTTTTCAATTTCTCCCCATCTGACGGAGATACAGGGGTGTAGCCAAGTGGTAAGGCAAGGGACTTTGACTCCCTCACTCGCTGGTTCGAGTCCAGCCATCCCTGCCACTCTTTTCTGTGTTTTCTGGTCCGGCAGTTGCGGAGGCAGTCCTGTTTTTCGTTTGATTGATTTCATGACCCAGTAGCTCAGTCGGCAGAGCACCTGCCTTTTAAGCAGGGTGTCCGGAGTTCGAATCTCCGCTGGGTCACCACGTCGGAGCAAAGTCCGCTTTGCTCCGGCGCTTTTTTATGCTCACGCACAAAAAAGCGTCATCCGCCCGCTCCCTTGCTCCTCCTTTCCAGATCGCAACCGCTTACGCTGGGTCGCGATTTGGGTTGAGGTGCAGACTTGAGGTGCGTCTTCGAAACTGTTTGTCAACTTCACCTCCCCCCTCGGGCTGTAAGGCTTCTCCATTTTTTCCTAGTTGAATGATTATTCAGCATCAAAATTACCCATATAAAATCATGTCAAATTTGATGTCAGGAGCCGCCCATATTGGGGCGGCTCCTCTGCTTTATCTGGCCTTCGCCGCTGCCCGGGCCATGATCGCGCCCTCCTCCCGGGTCATAA
>NZ_JANGBZ010000101.1:0-5112 GCF_024462915.1 Clostridium sp. DFI.5.61 | reverse complement strand
CCCCCCCCCCCCCCCCCCCCCCCCCCCCCCCCCCCCCCCCCCCCCCCCCCCACTCAAATGTTGTCCAGCGCCCGCAGCACACGCTCCCCCACTGTGCGGCCCAGTTCATCCGCAAACGCCCGGTTTCCGATGACGTTCCCCTGGACAATGACCGTCACCCGCACATCTCCCCGGCTCCTCCGCCGGACCAGCTGCCTCAGCAGCTCCCGGATCTCCAGCAGCACAGCCGCGCCGCCCCATCTCTCCTGGCCCGCCCCCACGAGGTGGACTACGCTGCTCCCCGCCGTCTGCTCCGCCATGCGCAGGGACACGTCGTGGGGGATGATCTGGGTCCCGCTGGGCAGGTCGATAATCTCGCCGCCCCGCTCGTTCACCCGGGTCAGGCCGCCGGAGAAATAGCTGGTGCCCAGGGCGTTGCCCCGGATTTTGTCTACCACCCAGCCTCCCACAGACTTCACGCCGCTGTAAACGGAGCCCAGGATGGGGATTCCCTCCACCGTCTCATCCAGCCAGCTCAATCTGTCGCTGATCCAGCTGAAGAAGCCGGAGACCGACTCTCTGGCCGTGTCAAAGGCCCCGGTCACGCTGTCCCGGATGCCTCCGAACACCTGCTTGGCCCCCTCCCACAGGCCGATGGCCGTGGCCTTTACCTTGTCCCAGTTGGCGATCAGCAGTGCGCCCGCCGCAATGGCCGCCATAATGCCCAAATAGATGGGGTTCGCGGCCAGAAAGGTGCTGCCCACGGAGATAAACTTCTGGACCGTCTGCACCGCCGTGATGGTGTCTGACGCGAATTTCAGGATCTTCACCGCCGCCAGGGCGCTCCCCACGCCGATGAGCACCCGCTGGATGGTGTCCCCGTTGTCCACCACCCACTGGAAGGCGGCGCTGGCCATGTCGATCCCCTTGGCCAGCCCCTGGTCGAACTGCTGGGCCAGCCGTGTGACCGTCCCGTCCTGGGACCACTGCTGGAACTTCTGCATCAGGCCGTCCGCCCGCTGGCTCAGCCAGTCCAAAGCGGACCCGGCCCGCAGGCTCCCGTCCTCCTGGGCGCCCAGCAGCTGCCAGATCCAGCCCTTGGCCGTCTGGGCCGCGCTTCCCAGCTTGGCGGTGACCGCGCTCACCGCCGCCTGGTTGGCCCGGGCCCGGACCAGCTCCTCATTGTTCCGGTAGAAGGCGTCCGCCGCTCCCTCATAGGCGGTGGTGAGGGTGTCCATCAACAGCTTGTTCCGCTCCGCCTCCCCGGAGCACCGCTCCAGCCGCTTGTTGAAGTCGTCCTCGCTGATCCCCACCCAGTTCAGGGCGTCGGCCAGGACGCCGGTCACCTTGGCGGTCTTGGCCGTCTCATTGGTGGCCTCGATCAGCCCCTCAATGGGGAGGGAGTCTCCGAAGGTGCCGCTGACGCCGGCGGCGATCCGGGTCCAGCGGGTCACGTCCTGCTCGCTGCGGGTCAGCTTGGCCAGCAGCTGGGATGCCTCAGTGGCCGTGTCCGTGTCCCCCAGGATCTTGTAAAATTCACGGTAGGCGGTGGCGGCGGTCTGGGCGCTGTACCCCGCCGCCTCATAGGCCGTGTTCAGCTTGCCCTGGGCGGCCCGGTACTCCTCCGTCACGTTGTCCAGCGCCAGAAAGCCCGTGGCCAGTCCCGCCAGTGCCACCGCGCCCCGCTTCACCGTCTTTGCGGCAAAGTCGGTGACCGCCTTTCCTGCCTTGTTGGTAAAGCGCAGGACGGACCGGGTGGCGGACACGGAGCCCTGATTCAGCTTCTCGATATTTTTGGCCGTGGCCAGCAGGCCCTTGGACATGTTATCTCGCATATTGAGGATGGTATTGATGACTTTCGTGGCCATCTCTGTCACCTCCCCGCCAGGAGCCGTGCCACCCCCAGGGCGGTCCCCGCCTCGCCCATGGAGATCTGCTCCTCATAGTACAGCGCCCGCGCCCCCTCCAGGAAGGCCCGCTCCGCCGGGCTGGTCCGGCTCAGCGCCTCCAGGGTCCAGCCCCGGGGCGCGTAGAAGGCGAACAGCCCCAGGAGAGGGTCGCGGGCGATCAGTTTTTTACCGTCTCAATACCGGGGGCCGCTCCCTGGGCCTCTTCCTTCTCTTCCCCGTCGTTCCCGTCCGTCTTCTGGGGCGGTTCCGGGAGCAGGCCCAGGAAGCGCAGCGCCTGCCCGCCCAGCTGGTCCTGCTCTGCGAGGGAAAACAGCTTGTCCAGCACCTGCATGGGGTCCTCCTTGCAGCCCAGCTCCTCCTGGAGCCTGCTGTCCCAGAGCTGGGGGCAGCAGGCGTAAAGGGCGTGATTCCCGCACTGGAGGGACTCCCTGGCGTCCTGCGCCGCTACCAGCTCCCCGTACAGGTCCAGCACCGTCTTCTGCCCGGGCATCCGGGCCTCCAGGCCCTTCCCGGTGCCAGGGAGCTCCAGCAGCCCCACCTTCAGCTTGTCCGCCTCCCGCTGCTCCCGTTTGGCCAGCAGCTCGTCAAAGCTAAATTTTCTCGCCATCACTCAATCGCCTCCAAATTCTTTGCCAGGACCGCCTTAAAGGGCAGCTCCCGCTCCACCGCCTTCTTGGCCTCGATGTTGGCCAGGGCCGCCTCCGTGAACACCACGCCGCTCACCGACCAGCGTTCCCGTGCTGAGCTCCCCGCCCTCCCCAGGGCGGAGATGACGGTGATATCCGGCATCTCACCGGTGCGGTAGCCCTCCACGATGGCGCTCTCCAGGGTGCTGTTGCGCTTCTTTCCAGAGATGGTTCCCTCGATGGCATACCCGTTGTAGATGGGGAAGGTGCCGTACTCACCGCAGAAGGAGCTGTCCTCAAAGTCCCCTGTCATTTTGATTTCGATCTTGGTGACCAGCTCCTCCCGCTCCCCGTTGATATACAGCTCGCTGGTGGAGCCGTGCAGGACCTCCTGATATTTCACCATTGCCTATCCCCCTCCTTACATCAGCGTGACCACAAATTTGAGGTCCGTCATGGAGCCCAGGATCTTCACATCGCCGCCCAGGAACACCTTCCGCTTGTACGGGGTGGCGATGACCTTCCCGTCGTCCCAGTCCACGGCCTCCGCCTTGCCCGAGTCGATCCAGGCGTTGCGCTGGCTGGTCACATCCACCGCGGCGGTGTTGTCATAGGTGGGGTCCAGGACGTTCTCGTCCCCCAGGTCCCGGAAATATCCGTTGACCACGGCCAGGAACAGCATCTGGTTGGCGGTGGTGTTTTTGTATTTCCCCCGGTAGTCCTTGCGGAAGGTGGCGGTGATGTCGTCCCGTATCAGGTCCATGGCCTCTACCGTCTCGATGTACTTCATGTCCTCGGTCTGGGTGCTTCCGTTGACAGTGGTCATGCTGTTCACGTCCACCCCCACCTGGACCTCATCATCCTCGTTGACCAGGACGAACTTGCCGGAGCCCACGGCCGTCTCTGCGTCTTCCGGCTCCTCTACGGTGGTCAGGTTGCTGCACACATAGCCGGTAGCCCCCCGCAGCACATTGCAGGCCGCCAGCAGGCCCGCCAGGCTGGGGGTGTACTTGCCGCCCCCCACCGCTCCCCGGTCGTCGGCAAAGGTGACTGTCTTGTTGACAAAGTTCACCACGTGCATGCAGTCTGGGGATGTGGTATCGTAGCACACCGCCTTCCAGCTCTTCTCTTCCTTCTCCCGGGCCTTGATCCAGCTCACCAGGTCGGTCCAGTCGCTGGAGGTGCCGTCACAGACCGTGATCCACCCGGTCTGCTCCTTCTGCACCAGAATGGCCAGGGCCTGGGCCAGCGTCCCCTCCGCCCCCACCTTGACCACCGACACCCGCAGGGGGCCAAAAGAGAGGGCGTCCTTGATATACTGCTGGTTGGCCGCGGTAAATTCATTCTCCGGGACCTGGGTGGCATCCCCAAACCGGAAGAAGCTCTCGCCGCTCCCCTCTGTGGCGTCCCGCAGGATCAGCACCGTGATCCCCCGCTCTGAGCGCCGGACAAAGCTGGCCGCCAGCTGCTTAAATGTCACTTCGATTTTTGGCAGTGTCACCGCCATTTCAATGCACCTCCAAATTCACGTTCAGCTCCTCCATGAGCTCCGCATCCTCTTCCTCAGCAGGAATGATGCGCTGGTCCAGGGTCAGGTCCATAGATGCCACCAGCACCCCGTCGGTCACTGTAAAGGACAGCCCCTCGTCGATGGGCACCGTCTCCTCCCCCACGGGGACCCCGTCCCGAAATGCCTCCGCCAGGGCCTGGCGCATGGCCAGGTTGTCCAGCTTGGGCCGGTACTGATCTGCTGCGAAGAAATAGACCCGGAAGGTGATGGCCTGCTCCACCCGGTGCCGGATGGCCCGGGCATCTCTGTCCTCCTCCAGCTCCACTTTGAGCGAGGGCCGCTGGATGGGAGCGCTCAGATCCTCCGCCATCAGCTCCGCCCCCAGGCCGGAGGCCTCCGCCGCCCGCTTCACCAGACCGCAGACCGCCTTGTTCAGTTCTTTCAGCGTCACAGCTTCTCCACCACCTCTCCGCTGAGAAAGTCGTCCAGATCGGTGTAGAACTCCGATTCAAAGCCCTTTGCCGCCACCTCGAACACATGGTGACCTTTCACAAAGCCAACCTCCCGGCCGTCGTGGGTGACCATCCGGTGCCCCTCCTCGATCAGGTGGGCGTGGGGGGCGTAGGAGTACACCCGGACAGCCTTGTCCCCCCGGTACTTGTACACCTTGCCCCGCTTGATGGACTTCAGGTAGTTTCCGGTCTTCTTGCCCAGCTTCCGGGCCTGTGCCTTTGTCTTGCTGCGCAGCTTAGACCCCTCCTTCTGGAGAAATCTCCGCTCCGCCTTCTCGTACTCCTGACCCACGGTAGCAAGGTCCTTTGCATATTTCTGGAGCTCCGAGAGATCAAATCCCTGGGACACTGTCCTCCACCACCAATCTGCAATACAGCTCCAGCCACCCGCGCCGGTTGTAAATGGGGTAGCCGTACAGCACATCATACCGCTGTCTGCGGAAGGTAAAATACATCCCCCGCTCGATGACGGGGCAGGCAGAGATCCGCAGCCGCACCCGGTGGGTGATCTCCGCCCGTTCCACGGCTCCCTCCAGGGGAGCCGTGGGGGGGGGGGGGGGGGGGGGGGGGGCGGG
>NZ_JANGBZ010000100.1:0-5768 GCF_024462915.1 Clostridium sp. DFI.5.61 | reverse complement strand
CGGAGCAAGCGTTATATCGCTTGCTCCGATTTTTATTGAAATTAGAGTGCGCTCACCCGGCGGCCCCGTTTTGACTCTGTCAGCTCCTCCGTCCGGGACGGGGAGGGACTGGGTCTGTGTGGACGGTGCTTCGGCATTGCGGGTCGGTCCGCCTTCTGCGGGGTCCCCCACGCCCTCCCCGGTCTGCGGCTCAAAAGCGGTCCAGCACCGGCTTAAAAAGGATGGGCCGGAAAAGTCCGGCGGCTGTTCAGCCCTCCCGGATGGGACGGCCCCAGCGTTCTCCGTTCTCCTTTTTGCCTTTCGCCATCGGGCCCTCTGGAGCACAGGTCAGGAAGTTTGATACACGGTCCGGGGTTAGTATCTCCCCTCCTTTTCCTCCTATGTGTGTTTAATCAATGGAATATTTGACCAGACTATATCATACCTTTCATTGACAAGGGACAAGACCAGCCGTGCCCCGGTGTGCCGGGGCCGAAAGGAGGACAATCTCATGGCGGAAGCGGCCCGCATGTTTTCCCTGCGCCGTCTGGAGCGCGCTGACAATGTGGAGCGGCAGGAGCTCCTGACCTCTCTGGCCCACACCCGGGCCCTGATCCAGCAGGCCTACCGGGGCTTCAACAGTGCGGAGGACGGAGATCTCATTGAATCCTACGTTTTTGAGATCAATGCCCTCCAGTCCCGGTACAACTATCTGCTGCGCCGGGTCAAGGAGCTGGAGGCCCAGCCATGACCGGCTCCCTGGCCGGGGCCTGGGGCGTGGCAGTTATGGTGGCGCTGGCCGCCCTGCTCCTGCTCCACCGCCCGCTGGGCAGGCTGCTCCGGCTGGCGGTGCGCTCTTCTGTGGGGCTGGCAGCGCTGGCCCTGCTGAACCAGATCGGACTGGGGCTGGGGGTGAACCTGGTCAACGCCCTGATCCTGGGTGTGCTGGGTGTCCCTGGCCTGGGCCTGCTCCTAATGCTCCAGTGGGTCCTGCGGACCTGAGGGCCCGGTCCCTATGTGAAATAATCCCATGGACCCATCTCATTTCTTCATGCCGCCTCTGCAGCCTTTCATGCAGGGGCGGCATTTTTCCCACTTTTTTCCCGTTCTCTCCCCGGATTTTGCAGCTTTTTTCCCCATATCCTGCATTTGAAAATTATTTTCCAAAAAACGCGGGCTTTTTTATCCCAAAAGGCCTCTTTGGGGACGGACGGGGGCATTGACAGAGAAATTTTCCTTCACTATAATAGGGATACATTGTCATTTTTGTTTCCCTTCCCCTGTGCGGGAGCAGAGCTGGCAAGATCTTAATTTGAAAGGGGCTCTCCCAAAATGAGCGACCAGCGTGTTTACAACTTCTCCGCAGGACCTTCCATGCTTCCCCTGTCCGTCCTTGAGCGTGCCGGGGCCGAGATCACCAACTACCATGGATCAGGAATGTCTGTGATGGAGATGAGTCACCGCTCAAAGGTGTTCATTCAGATCTTTGAGGAGACCCAGGCCAAGCTCCGCCGCCTGATGAAGGTGCCGGACAACTATAAGATCCTGTTTCTCCAGACCGGCGCCACCGGCCAGTTCTCCATGATCCCCCTGAACCTGATCGGCAAGACGGGCAGGGCGGACTACGCCGTCACCGGCAACTTCTCCAACCTGGCCTACAAGGAGGCCCAGAAGTACGGCCAGATCAGCCTGGCCGCCTCCTCCGAGGACCGCAACCACACCTATATCCCCAGCCAGGACCAGCTGAAGCTGGACCCGGAGGCCAGCTACTTCTATTACTGCGCCAACAACACCGTCTACGGTACCGAGTGGCAGTATGTCCCCGAAACCGGCAGCGTCCCCCTGGTGTGCGACATGTCCTCTGACATCCTCTCCCGCCCCGTGGACGTCTCCAAGTTCGGCATCATCTACGCCGGCGCCCAGAAGAACATGGCCCCCGCCGGCCTGACCGTGGTCATCATCCGGGAGGATCTGGCCGGCCACGAGCTGCCCTACACCCCCGTGATGATGAGCTACAAGGCCATGATCGACAAGGACTCCATGTACAACACCCCGCCCTGCTGGTGCATCTACATGCTGGGCCTGACCCTGGACTGGCTGGACGAGCAGGGGGGCATCGAAGGCATGGAGCAGGTCAAGCACGGTAAGGCCCAGATGCTCTACGACTGCATCGACAGCTCCAAGCTGTTCACCTGCGCCGCCGAGAAGCCCTTCCGCTCCGATATGAACGTCACTTTCCGCTCCGCCAGTGAGGAGCTGGACGCCAAGTTCGTCAAGGAGGCGGCCGAAGCCGGCTTCGTCAATCTGAAGGGGCACCGCAAAGTGGGCGGCATGCGGGCCTCCATCTACAACGCCGTCCCTGTGGAAGGCGTGGAGAAGCTCTGTGACTTCATCCGGGCCTTCGATAAGGCCAACTGAGGCCCTGTTCCCATTCGATCTTCCGCTTGCAGACCAAACAGGGGGTGCTTCCATGGCCGCAAAAGAAAACAACCGCTTCGTCAAGATCTACGCCCAGGGTGCCCTGGTCCAGACCGAGATCTGGGTGGATACTGTCACCGGGGTGCAGTATCTCTTTCACCGGGACGGAAATGCCTCTGGGCTCACCCCGCTGCTGGGGCCGGACGGGAAGCCTGTGATCGCTCCCCAGTGATCCGCCCCTTCCATCAGAAATCAGGATTCGAGGTAATTGCCATATGTACCGCATCAAAACCATGAACAAGATCGCGTCCGCCGGCCTGGATCAGCTGGACAAGAGCCGCTTCCAGGTGGGGGAGGATGTGGAGAACGAGGACGGCATCCTGGTGCGCAGCGCCAAGATGCACGACTACGTCTTCCCGGATGCCCTGCGTGCCATCGCCCGGGCGGGCGCCGGCACCAACAACATTCCCATCGACCGCTGCTCCGAGTCCGGCATCGTGGTCTTCAATACCCCCGGTGCCAACGCCAACGCAGTAAAGGAGCTGGTCATCGCCGCCCTGCTCATCGCCTCCCGGGACATCGTCGGGGGCGTGGACTGGGTCCAGGAACAGGCTCATACTCCAAATGTGGATGTAGCCGCCGCCGTGGAGAAAGGCAAATCCGCCTTTGTGGGCCCTGAGCTCTACCGTAAGACCCTGGGTGTCATCGGCCTGGGTGCCATCGGCGCCCTGGTGTGCAACATTGGCCTGGACCTGGGGATGGACGTGTACGGCTACGACCCCTACCTGTCTGTGGACGCCGCCCTGCGGCTGGACCGCCATGTCCATGTGGTCAAGGACGTGAACGAGCTGTACAAGGTGTCTGACTATGTCACCATCCACGTCCCCTACACCAGTTCCACCAAGGACTTCATCAACGGGGACGCCATCGCCAAGATGAAAGGCGGTGTCCGCATTCTGAATCTGGCCCGGGGCGAGCTGGTGTGCGACCAGGACATGATCGCCGCCCTGGAGACCGGCCGGGTGGCCAAGTATGTCACCGATTTCCCCAACGACACCATCGCCACGGTAAAGAACGTCATCGCCATGCCCCATCTGGGCGCCTCCACCCCGGAGAGCGAGGAGAACTGCGCCGTCATGGCCGCCCGTCAGCTCCAGGATTACCTGGTCAACGGCAACATCCGCAACTCGGTGAACCTGCCCAATCTGGAGCAGGAGTGGAGCGGCATCTCCCGCCTCTGCCTCATCCACAAGAACGTGCCCGCCATGCTCACCAACATCATGTCCACCCTGTCCAACGACGGGATCAACGTGGAGAACATGACCAACAAATCCAAAAAGGACTACGCCTACACCATCGTGGACGTGAACACCCGCATCACCGACCAGGTGGCCAACGAGCTGCGCGCCATCCCCGGCGTGATCCGGGTGCGGGTGCTGAACCACTGATCTGCCGCCCCATCCGCTTTTCCTGCCCTCCGGCCCCGGCCGGAGGGCATTTTTTCTGTCAGAAATTTCTGAGCAAGCTGCCGGAAAAAGCGCACATACTGAACAGTGAGCGCGATGGGAAAGGCGGCGGTCATCATGTGGTGCAGGAAAAAATTTTTTAAATACTGGCGGGTCCTTGTGCCTGCACTGCTTCTGGCAGGCCTGTGCCGGCCCGGCCCAGGCCCAGCCGCAGAGACAGGAGGCGGCGGGTCGGTGACGGTGCCGGAGGAGCCCCCCCTGGTGGCTCTCACCTTTGACGACGGCCCCAGAACCTCCACCACCTCCCGCCTGCTGGACGGTCTGGCTCTCCGGGAGATCCAGGCCACCTTCTTCCTGGTGGGCGACCGCATCCAAGGTCAGGAGGCCCTTGTCCGGCGCATGGCGGAAGACGGCCACCAGATCGGCGTTCACTCCTACGATCACAGCTGCATCTCTGACCTCTCTCGGGCGGACTTCGACCTCCAGGTGGGCAGAACCCGGGGCGTCCTCTCCGCCGTGCTGGGCTCCGGTGACTTCTGGCTCCGCCCGCCCTACGGAATCATTGACGATGCGGGGCTCCGGTGGGCCGGCTCCCCCGTTGTCCTGTGGTCCGTAGACCCGGAGGACTGGAAGGACCAGGACACTGGGCGGGTGGTGGGCTCCGTCCTCAGCCATGTGGAGGACGGCAGCATCATCCTGCTCCACGACATCTACGACAGCTCAGTGGACGCCGCTCTCCAGATCGCGGATGCCCTCTCCGGGCAGGGCTACTGCTTTGTCACGGTGGAGCAGCTCCTCCAGGCCAAGGGAATCCAGCCCCAGGACGGGACTGTTTACCGGTGCGCAAAATAAAAATTTAACGCTTTTTTGTGTTAAAGTGTTGATTTGCGCCCCAAACCGTGGTACAGTGCTATCGTTCCCACAGACGCACTTTGGAATCGAGGAGATCGTTTATGAGCAGACAGATCGCGGTCATCGGCCTGGGCCTGATCGGCGGCTCCATCGCTATGGGGCTGAAAGAGTTTGAAGATTTTAAGCGGGTGGGGGTGGACGTAAGCCAGCCCACCCTTCGCTACGCCCTGGAGCAGGGAATTGTGGATCAGGTCTGCGAGGACCCCCGGGAGGCCCTGGCCCAGGCGGATCTGGTGTTCCTCTGCATGCATCCCCGGGGCATCCAGGAGTTCCTCTCTGAGCATCGGGACCACTTCCGCCCCGGCAGCCTGGTCACTGATGTATGCGGCGTGAAGGGCGCCATCGTGGATGCCGCCCGGACCCTGCCCTCCAGTGTATCCTTTCTAGGAGGGCACCCCATGGCAGGCACTGAATTTTCCGGCATTCAGCACGCCCTGCCCAACATGTTCCAGGGGGCCCACTACATCCTCACCCCGGACGAGGGGACCCAGCCGGAGCATCTTGCGCTGATGGAGCGGGTGGCCAGGCACCTGGGCTGTGCCGATGTGGTGCGCACCACCCCGGAGCAGCACGATGCCATCATCGCCTATACCAGCCAGATGATGCACATCATCGCCGTCTCGGTGTGCGACGACCCCAGCCTGTTCGCCTACCAGGGCTTCGAGGGGGACTCCTTCCGGGGCTGCACCCGGGTGGCCGCCCTGGACGTCCCCCTGTGGACCCAGCTCTTCTCCCTGAACGCTCCCGCCCTGACCCAGGCGCTGGAGACGTTGGAGGACAACCTTCGCCTCTACCGCCAGGTCATCCAGTCCGGGGACACCCGTCAGCTGGCGGACAAGCTGGCCTTCTCCGCCGCCCGGAAGCGGAAGATGAACCAGCTGGAGGCAGAACGGGGGGCCACCGGCCGGGGCGCATGACCAGCAGGCAGAGAGCCTGGGGAATCTCTTTCCCCACAAATGACAGCAGAGAGGCCCCCCCGGGGGGTCGGGGGGG